>JBFKII010000009.1:0-32373 GCA_041632295.1 Anaerolineales bacterium
AGCACGTAGTTGAACGTGTTCAGCGCACCCATGTGCGCCTCCCCGTTGCACATCGCTTCCACCGCTCCGGTGTAGTCCGTCGTCACCAACGGCTCTACCACCAGCCCGGTCGCTTCCTCAATCGCCGCGGCGATCTCGTCCGCTCCTGCCAGCACCGCTTCCGTGTCCTGCGACGGCACCAGCACCCACACCAGCGGGTTCTCCTCCGTGCCGAGTTCGGGTTCGGGCTCCGGTTCGGGCGGGTTGATCAGGTCTTCGATGGACAGGCCGGCGGCTTCCAGCTGCTGGCGGAAGCCGTCGTAGAAGCTGTCTTCCACCACTTCCATCCCGCTCCACGAGTACACCGAGTTCAGGATCTCCAGCCCTTCTTCCGTCCCAGCCAGGTCCAGGAACACGGCAATTATCTGTTCGCGGATCGACGCTTCCACATCCGGTACGAAGCTGATGTTGTCGTTGGGGATCGGCGCCGATTCCTCGATCACCACCACCACGTCGTTCACATCCGGGAATTCTTCCGCCACGTTCCCGCGGGCGTCCACAAACGTCGAGCCCGCATCGCAGTCCCCGTTGTAGACCGCAATGATCACCCCGTCATGCCCCCCGGCGTCCACGATCTCTTCCAGGTCCGTCTCCGGGTTCACTCCGTTGGCCTGCATCGTGATGCTCGGAATCACCCAGCCGGACGTCGACGTCGGGTCCGGCCGGCAGAACGTCTTGCCCGCCAGGTCCGCCACCGTCTCAATCCCGCTGTCCGCTCGCGTCACCAGCTGCCCGCTGTAGAACGTGCTCCCAAAGCGCACCGAGGCCACTTCCACTTCCGCACAGCCCCTCGCATGCGCCAGCACGTAGTTGAACGTGTTCAGCGCACCCATGTGCGCCTCCCCGTTGCACATCGCTTCCACCGCTCCGGTGTAGTCCGTCGTCACCAACGGCTCTACCACCAGCCCGGTCGCTTCCTCGATCGCCGCGGCGATCTCGTCCGCTCCCGCCAGCACCGCTTCCGTGTCCTGCGACGGCACCAGCACCCACACCAGCGGGTTCTCCTCCGTGCCGACCGGCTCAGGGCAGTAAGCGCCGCAGTCGATGTCGTCGTAGGTCACCGAGAATCCGGGGCCAAACCATTTGTCGTTGATGGCCTGGAGCGAGCCGTCAGCCAGCATCTCGTCGATCACCATGTTGAAAGGCTCAACCAGGTCGCTGCCTTTGGGGAAGATGAAGCCGAGGAAATCACTCTGGATCGGTCCGCCGATCAGCATCACCTTATCCGACTCGGCGCCCTGGTAGCCCTGTCCGGCAGTGTCATCGATGATAACGCCATCGACATCACCGGCGATCAGCGCCTGGACGACCAGCCCGAAATCATCGAAGCTGATCACCCGGTCCTCTCCGACCTGGTCGACAGCCGTGGCATAATTCGTGGTGCCGACCTGCTCACCGAGGATCAGGGACTCGTCGGCAGCAAATTCCTCGATATTCGTGAACCGGTCCTCGTCGATACGGACCAGCAGGCGCTGGTCGGTGGCGACGTAGCCTTTCGAGAAGTCCACGATCTGGGCGCGCTCTTCGGTGATGGTGATACCGTCAGCGGCCATATCGAACTGGCCTTCCGCAACGGATGCGATCATCGTATCCCAGGCGAACTCGATCCAAACCGGGGTGCAGTTCAGGCGGGCGCAGGCCTCGTTCATGAAGTCATAGTCCCAGCCCTGGGCATCACCGGTTTCCAGGTCGACGAAGTTGAAAGGAAGATAGGCGTTCTCGGTGGCGATGGTGATCTCACGCCCACCGAGGTCCGGCAGTTCGGACATCTCTTCCGTCGCTTCCATCGGCTCTTCGGTCATTTCAGGAGCTTCGGTTTCTTCCATCGGCTCTTCGGTCGGCTCAGCCGTGGCCGCAGGCGAACAGGCCACGAACATGAAAGCCCCGATAAGCATCAGGCTAAACAAAGTCAATAGTTTTTTCATCTTTTCTCCTCGCGATTGTCTCGCAAAAAATTGGATACAGCGTAAATAAAGGGTTGCAGGCTTTATCGGTCCGGGGCACCACCTCCTTTGATTTTCGTTCGAAAAACCAGATTTCAGTCTTTTCCGGCGTCTGTCTTCAAGCGCCTTTCCATATAACGCACCCCCATGGAAAGGAGCAGGGTCATGCTCAAATATAAAAATGCCACAGTATTGTAGGTCTCCGGGAATAGGAAAGAGGCCGCGGCGTATTTTTTCCCCAGCTGTGTGATCTCGCCGACTCCGAGTACGGAGACCAGCGAGGATTCTTTCAGCATAGCGATGAAATCGTTGCCCATCGGCGGCAGCACCCGGCGGACCGCCTGGGGGAAGATGATAAAGCGGAACGCCTGGAACCAGTTAAGGCCCAGCGCTTTGGCGGCTTCACGCTGCCCCTTTTCGATCGACTGGATCCCGGCCCGAAAGATCTCGGATGAGAATGCGCCGTAGCTGAAGGCCAGAGCGACGATACCCCGGATCAGCAGACTTACTCTGAAGTCGACAAAATAATTGTCCGCCGGCAGAGTCCCGGAAGCCGCCAGCGATTCACCCAGGGAGCGCACGGCCGGCACGAGGAACACGGGGAAAATAACGATCCCCCAGTAAAAGATCTGCACCAAAATCGGCACGCCACGGATAATCTGCACATACAACTGGGCCAGATTGCGGAAAAAAACATTATCGGAAAGCTGCATCAAGGCCGTGGTCAACCCGAGGATCAGGGCGAAAAAGTAGGCCGTGATGGTGACCAGGATGGTGAGCCGGATCCCTTCCGAAAGCGTCGAAATGATGGATGAATATGTTTCGTTGGTGATAAAGTTGTAGATCAAAAAAATCGCGGCCAGCAGGATGAGCAGCGCCCAATAGGGCAGGTCAACCAGGGCGCTGCGGCTGGGCCCGGTACGCTGGAGTACCTTTTTTTGACGATCAACAATGTCCGGGGTGGCGGTCATGATTTAAATAGCAGGTCGGAATCACCAAACTGTGACCTGGCAAATCATAACCCGGATGCAGGTGTTTCGCAAGATATTCAAATTTTACGGAACCGGAAATATTTCTGCATCCGAAGAAAGGTAGAATCAGACCATGGAGATCACACCCGCATACCAGGCGGCCCTCGACTACATCTTCAGCTTTGTCGATTTCAGCAAAACCCACGCCCAAAACCTGGACCCGGCGAACTTCGATCTGGCCCGGGTGGAGGCATTCCTGCGCCTGATCGACGACCCGCACCGGGCCTACCCTTGCATCCATGTTGCAGGGACGAAGGGCAAAGGCTCCGTATCAGCGCTGTGCGCTGCCGCCTGCCGGGCCGCTGGCCTGCGCACCGGGCTTTATACCTCCCCCCACCTGCGCGATTTTTCCGAGCGCATCCAGGTCGACGGCCGCCCGATCCCGCAGCAGGAAATCGTGGCGCTGCTGGACGAAATCAAGCCAGCGATCGAAGCCATCCCGGGAATCAGCACTTTTGAAATCATGACCGCCCTGGCTTTCCTCCACTTTTCCCGCCGGGAGGTGGAGATCGCCGTGATCGAAGTCGGGCTGGGGGGCAGGCTGGACGCCACCAACGTGGTGACCCCGCTGGTCAGCGTGATCACTTCGATCTCCTTTGACCACACGCCGATCCTGGGCAACACCCTGGACGAGATCGCCACTGAAAAGGCGGGCATCATCAAGGCCGGGATCCCGGTCGTGTCCTCCCCCCAGCGGCCGGAGGCGCTTCGGCGCATCCGAGCGGTCGCCGGAGAACGCCGCGCGCCCCTGACGCTGGTCGGAATGGACACCGGCTACCAGCGCCTCTCCCAGACGCTGGATGATCAGCGCATCCAGGTCTGGGAAGACCCGGCCCACCCGTTCGAGCTTCGCATCCCGCTGGTAGGGAAGCACCAGCTGGAAAACGCTGCCACGGCCTGGACCGCGCTGCAGGTCGCCGCAAGAGCGGGGATCCCGCTGACCGAGGCTGCCATTCAGGCCGGTTTTGACGCCACCGCATGGCCCGGCCGTTTCCAGATCCTGCAGCGAGAGCCCTTTGTCATCCTGGATGCCGCCCACAACCCCGATTCGGCCCGCCGGCTGGCGGAAACCCTGGACGAACTCCTGCCCGGCCGGCCGATCACCCTGGTCTGTGGGGTGTCGGGGGATAAGAACCTGCAGGGGTTTCTGGATGTCATGTCCGGCCGGGTGCGCCTGGCGATCGCCACCCAGGCCGCCCACCCGCGGGCCATGCCCCCCGCAGAGTTGGCGGACAAGCTGGTCGAATTGGGGGCCCCCGTTCGGATGGAAGCGACCATTGAAAGCGCGCTGCCTGCCGCCCTGGCGGCCACCCCTACGGACGGGATCGTGCTGGTCACGGGCAGCGTGTTTCTGGTCGGGGCCGCGTTGGCGGTCTGGCCGCTGGTTCCGGAGGGGGTTTCGAGCGCGGATGTGGGGCAATTATGATAGACTGGTCAGACCCAGGCGCCGGGCGGGCGAGCCCGCTGAAAGCGCTGCACAGGAGAACTGAATGAGCCAGGATTGGCTGCCAGGCGACGAGGACATCACCAACGCGCTTCAACGCCGCACCGAAGAGCTGTACAGCATACCGGACACGCTGCCGGATGAAACTGGCACGATCGAATGCCCGGTCCTGCCATTGCGGGACGTGGTGGTTTTCCCGCGCATGGTGGCCCCGATCTTTGTCGGCCGGGAGGGCACGCTGCTGGCGATCGAAGCCGCCCGAGCCAACCACCAGACCGTAATCGCCCTGACCCAGGAAGACCCCGAGATTGAAAACCCGCAGGTGGACGATTTCTTTCCGACCGGCGTGGAAATGGCCGTCGGGCGCCTGCTCAACATGCCGGACGGCTCCAGCTCCGCGCTGGTCCAGGGCCGCAAGCGGGTCGAAATCATCGAGTTCACGCAACTTGAACCGTTTATGGTCGTGCGGGCCCGGCCGATTGTGGAGGCGGTGGAGCGCTCCCGAGAGACCAAAGCCCTGATGCGCAACGCCCTCAACCTGCTCGAAAAATGTGTGCAGCTCAACCGCAGCATGCCGGAGGAAGCGCACCTGTTCGCCCTCAATATCGAGGAGCCTGGCTGGCTGGCGGACATGATCACCACCACTCTCTCCCTGCCCACCCACGAGCAGCTCGACCTTCTCCACGAGCTGGACCCGATCGAGCGGCTGGAGCATATCAACAACATCCTGGCCCGCGAAGCGGATGTCCTCGAACTGGAGGACGAAATCCACGCCCGGGTCCAGGATGAAGTCAACCGCTCGCAGCGCGAGATGTATCTGCGCGAACAGATGCGCGCCATCCAGACCGAGCTGGGAGAGGCGGACACCTGGATGCAGGAGCAGTCCGAGTTGCGCTCCCGCATCGAGGGCGCTCCTTTCCCGGAGGAAGTCAAGGTCCGGGCGCTGAAGGAGGTCAACCGGGTCAGCCAGATGCCTCCCATGTCGCCCGAAGTGGGGGTGATCCGCACGTACCTGGAGTGGATCCTGGAGCTGCCCTGGGTCGCAGCGACCGACGACAATCTGGACGTCGCCCACGCCTCCGAGGTGCTGGACAAGAACCACTTCGCACTGCAGCGCGCCAAAGAACGCATCCTGGAATACATCGCCGTCAAAAGCCTGCAGCCGCGGAAGCCGCGGCAGCCGATCCTGTGCTTCGTCGGCCCGCCGGGGACCGGAAAAACATCCCTGGGCGAGTCGATCGCCGATGCCCTGGGGCGCAAATTCGTGCGCATTTCGCTGGGCGGCGTGCGGGACGAAGCCGAGATCCGCGGCCACCGGCGCACCTACATCGGCGCCCTGCCGGGGCGCATCCTGCAGACCATGCGCCGGGCCGGCACGATCAACCCGCTGTTCATGCTTGACGAGGTGGACAAGTTGAGCAACGACTACCGCGGCGATCCGTCCTCCGCGCTGCTGGAGGTGCTCGACCCCGAACAGAACCACGCCTTTTCGGACCATTACCTCGAACTGCCTTACGACCTGTCCAAAGTCATGTTCATCACGACTGCCAACTGGGCCGGTCGAATCCCCGATCCCCTTTTGGACCGTATGGAAGTGATCGAATTCTCCGGGTACATCGAAGAAGAGAAACTGGAGATCGCCCGCCGCTTCCTGATCCCGCGGCAGATCGAAGAGACCGGCCTGGAGGACGAAGAGATCCAGTTCAGCGAAGCCGCCCTGCGTGAAATTATCCATTCTTATACCTACGAAGCCGGCGTGCGCAACCTGGAGCGTGAAATCGGGCGAGTGTGCCGCAAGGTCGCCCGGAAGAAAGCCGAGGGCAAGCGCTTTCCGACCCGCATCACCCCGCAGATCGTAGAGAAATACCTCGGCCCGCAGCAGTTCTCCCCCTCCCAGGCAGAGCAAAGCGACGATGTTGGGGTCGCCACGGCGCTGGCCTGGACCGAAAGCGGCGGGGATATCATGCCGGTTGAGGTGCTGCTGATGGACGGCAAAGGCAACCTGCAGATCACCGGGCAGATCGGCGACGTGATGCAGGAATCGACCCAGGCCGCCCTCTCGTATTTGAAATCGCGCGCCAAGCAGCTCAAAGTCGACCCCGAGGTATTTGAAAACACCGACGTCCACCTGCACATCCCGGAGGGCGGCATTCCAAAAGACGGCCCCAGCGCGGGCATCACCATCGCAACCGCATTGATCTCCGCGTTTACAGAGCGAAAAACGCGCAAGGATATCGGCATGACCGGCGAAATCACGCTGCGCGGTCGGGTGCTGCCGGTCGGCGGCATCCGGGAAAAAGTTCTGGCCGCCCATCGCGCCGGGCTGAAATCGGTGATCATTCCGAAGCGCAATACCAAGGACATGGTCGACATCCCCAAAAAGGTCCGCGAAGACCTCAAGATCATCGCGGTCGAGCATATGGACCAGGTGCTGGAGAAGGCCCTGGCGCCGGCTGCGGTCCCGGCGGCGCGCAGCAAGGACACCAAGGGCGCCTCGGCCAAATCGACCCAGATACAACCCCCGGCCGGCGCCTGACCGGCCGGCTGTTTTAATTTCCGGTTCGTTCGGATGGATGACTCCCAAAAGGAACTGTTGGCACTGATCGAGAAAGGGATCGGCCCGCGGGTCCAGTGGTTCCTGGAGGACGTATCCCCGACCATTCTGGCTGAGACCATGGCAGGGATGGCAAACACCAAGGGGGGGACCATCCTGTTCGGGATCGATCCTGAAACCCGCGATTTCCGCGGCCTGGCGGACAGCGAAGGAGTGGTGGACCTGATCTTCGAAGCCGCCCTGCTGACCGACCCGCCTTTGATCCTGCCCATGCCCGAACAGCAGGAAGTCGATGGGGCGATCCTGCTGCAGCTGGCGATCCCGGCTGGCCTGCCCCAGGTCTACGCCGTGGAAGGCCGCTTTTTAGGCCGGGAAGGGCGCTTCACCTCCCCCCTGCCCCCGCGAACCCTGCGGAACAAGCTGATCGAGCGGGGGGACCTGCCTTTTGAATCCCAGGTGCCGCATTGGGCCCGGCTGGAGGACCTCGACCCCGTTAAAATCGACGCCTACATCGCCGGGCTGAACCTGCCGAAAGGGGAAGACCCGACCCAACTGCTCGTTCGCAGGGGCTGCCTTCAGGAATATGGCCGCGAGCTGCTTCCCACCTACGCCGGGCTGCTTCTTTTCGGCCGCTTTTCGCAGCGCTGGCTTCCGAACGCGCTCGTGATGTCTGCCCGGTTTTCCGGCCCCTCCTTTTCAGACGAATTCGTGCGCCAGGAGATCTCGGGCACACTGCCCCAGCAGCTGCGGGCCGCCGAAAATTTTGTGCGCGATAACCTCGTGACCGTCGTGCGCCTGGTCGGCCTGGCCCGGCAGGAAACCCTGGAATACCCGATGGAAGCCGTGCGCGAGCTGCTGGTCAACGCCATCGCCCATCGCGATTATTCCGTTCAGGGGGACAGTATCCACCTGCACGTCTTTTCGAACCGGCTGGAACTGCACTCCCCCGGCGTCCTGCCGGGACCCGTCACCCTGGACAACCTGTTGGAAGCGCGCTTTTCGCGCAACCCGGTGATCGTACAGGTGCTGTCAGATATGGGATTTATCGAGCGCATGGGATACGGGCTGAACCGGGTGGTGCGAGTGATGCGGGAGCATAACCTGGAAGCCCCGCGCTTCGAGGAGATGGCCGGCAGTTTTCGGGTGACGCTGACCAACCGGGTCCTGCAACCTGGAGGCGTAACAGCCAGCCGCATGCCGGATCTGGATCGGCTCGCCGGGCTGGAGTTGAACTCCCGCCAGGAAGCAGCCCTGCGGTACATCTCGGCCAACAACCGCATTACCAACAGCGATTACCAGACCTTGTGCCCAGACGTGCATCCGGAGACCCTGCGGCGAGACCTCGCCGGTCTGGTCAAGAAAGGGATCATCATGAAGGTGGGCACGAAAAGAGGGACATATTACATTTTGAAAGAAACGGGAGAGCGAAAGTGAGCGATGAGCGGGTGGTTCTGGTCAGCGGCGCCTCCTCGGGGATCGGCGCTGCAACGGCCGCTGCATTTGCAGCAGAAGGGTACCGAGTGGCGCTGGCCGCCCGGCGGCTGGAAAAATTGGAAGCGTTAGCCGGGCAGATCCGAGCCGGTGGCGGCGAAGCCCTGCCGGTTCAAACCGATGTCACCCGGCTGGAGTCGATCCAGGAGGCCGTCGCCCAGGTCCTGGAGCGCTGGGGCCGCATTGATTTGCTGTTCAACAACGCCGGCTTCGGCCGGTTCAACTGGCTTGAAAAACTCGACCCCAGGAGAGAGGTGGAGAATCAGCTGCGGGTCAACCTGCTGGGGACGATCTGGATGACCCAGGCGGTTTTGCCACAGATGATCGACCGCCGGTCGGGGCATATCATCAACATGGCCTCGGTCTCCGGTCTGGTCGGAACGCCCACATACACCATCTATGCGGCCAGTAAATTTGGCATCCGGGGTTTCTCACAGGCCTTGCGCCGGGAAGTGCGCGTCTGGGGGATCCATGTTTCGGCGGTCTTTCCCGGCGGTGTG
This sequence comes from Anaerolineales bacterium, assembly GCA_041632295.1. Classification (GTDB taxonomy): domain Bacteria; phylum Chloroflexota; class Anaerolineae; order Anaerolineales; family JABWBV01; genus DATDOR01. Next base: position 9,003 of record JBFKII010000009.1, read on the forward strand.
GAGACAGAGTTTGCCGAAAAAAGCGGGTCGACCCGGCGAAAAACCGGCATCTCCACGCCACGCTGGCTCAAGCTCTCTCCGGAAGACGTGGCCGGGGCGATCGTGCGCCTGGCGAGGCGGCCGAAAAGCATCGTGGTGCTGCCCTGGCTGATGCGCTACTCGGTCTGGGCGAACAACATGGTGCCGTCATTGGTGGACTGGGTTTCCACCGAGAGGTTTGTCAAGCCCGAGCGCGGCCTGGATTAAATAAAAAAACCGCCGCAATTCAGGGCGGTCAATTCGTTCCGGCCGGTTCCCCTACTCCCCGAACTCCGACGACATCGGTTTTATTTCCTCCGCCTCCTCCTCAACCTGCCCTAGCGGTGACTGCCTTTCGTTGGACGGCAGCCCGCGCCTCGGAACCTCATCCACCTGGGCCTGCGGCTGCGCCATCAGGTCTTTCTCCACCATGGCGATCCCGTTATGGACCTGGTTCATGATGCGGTCCAGCTCGCGGTACAGCCGGCTGAGGGTGTCGAAGACGTACTGGTCCGCCTCACGCCGCACGGCCTCCGCTTCCTTGCGGGATTTGGCGATGATCTGATCGGCACGCGAATTCGCCGCCTGGACGATCACATCCCTTTCCACCAGCTGTTCGCTTTTTTCGCGCGCCAACTGGATAGTGCGGTTGCCCTCTTCCTGTGCCTGGGCCAGCACCCGGTCTTTTTGTGCCAGCACCTGCTGGGCCTTTTTAACTTCGTCTGGGATCGAAACCCGCATCTGGTCAATCAAATCCAGCATGCGGTCCTCGTCAACAATCACCTGGTGGGTGAACCACAGGCCGCGGCTGTTGTTGAACAATTCTTCCAATCGATCGACGAGATGAAGGATATCCATGCCAATGCTCTAAAAGGTCACCTTAAGATTAACCCTAAACGTTTTTTTCGTCAACTCGGCAGGGCGGTGAAACCGATTGACCGTTGGTCGTTCGCTTTCGACGGCGACACCCCCGAGCGCGGTCCAAGAGGCGGTTCAATCCCGCAAAGAGGTAAAGTGATCGGTCTTCTGCTCCTCGTTGGAATTGTGAAAATGATGGTTGAGGGCCTGCCGGACATGCGCCGGCACCATGCTGCGGACATCCCCACCCAGGGAGGCGATCTCCCGGACGATGGAGGAGGACAGGAACGTGTGCTCCTCGGCCGTGATCAGCATCATGTATTCGATCTCCGGGGCCAGGCGTTTGTTGGCATGCGCCATGCGGAATTCATGCTCGAAGTCGGAAAACACCCGCAATCCGCGAATGATGACCTTGGCACCGACCTGCTGGCAAAACTCGACCGTCAGGCCGCTGTACGGCGAGACCCGTATATTTCTGGTGCCCTGGAAAGCATCCCGCACCATCGCCAGCCGGGCTTCGGCCGGAAAAATCAGGTTTTTCAGGGGTTTGTCGTACACCGCCACAATCAACTCGTCATACAGCACCGCCGCCCGCAGCGCGATGTCAATGTGGCCGAGATGGATCGGATCAAATGTGCCGGGAAAAATCGCTTTTGTCATTTCGCTGTCACCGGGATAAAGTTCTCCTTTCGGAATTTCAGTTCAACGCAGGTTCGGCCACCAGCCAGAAGCGATCCAGCGCCTGGGAGAGCCGGTGGTGGTCTTCGCTCTGCAGGTCCGGATCGGCTTCCATCAGGGCATGGGCCTCGCGCCGGGCTTTTTCGATCAAAGCGACATCGGTGATGCTGGCCATCCGCAGCTCGGCGTGCCCGGACTGGCGGGTGCCCAGAAATTCCCCAGGCCCGCGCTGGGCCAGGTCTTTTTCCGCCAGGACAAAGCCGTCGTCGGTTTCGACCATCGCCTTGAGGCGCTCATTCTCCACGTCATCGTCGCCATCCGGGATCAGCAGGCAGAAGGATTTCTTTTCCCCGCGACCGACACGGCCGCGGAACTGGTGCAGTTGGGCCAAACCAAAACGGTTGGCGCCCTCGATCACCATGACGGTCGCGTTGGGGATATCCACCCCGACCTCAACAACAGAGGTCGATACCAGGATGTCATGTGCCCGGTCGCGAAAATCCGCCATGACACGCTCTTTCTCGTCCGGCGAGAGTCGACCGTGGAGCAGCCCCAGACTGGCCTTCGGAAAGACCTTGTGCACGAGCCGGGCGTGCTCCTCTACCGCGGAAAGGGCCTCCAGCTTCTCGGATTGCTCCACCAGAGGATAAATGATAAAGGCCTGATTGCCAGCGGCGATCTCGCGTTCGATCAACGAGTACGCCCGTTCGCGCTCGATCGGGCGCAGCAGGTAAGTGCCGATCTGCTGCCGGCCCGGAGGCAGCTCGTCGATCACGGTCAGGTCCAGATCGCCGTACACCGTGAGCGCCAGGGAACGCGGGATCGGGGTGGCGGTCATGACCAGCAAATGCGGGCTGTCCCCTTTCTGGCGCAGGACCGCCCGCTGATCCACCCCAAAGCGGTGCTGTTCGTCGATCACCACCAGCTGCAAACGGTCAAAATTGACATCCGGCTCGATCAGGGCGTGGGTCCCGATCACAAGCTTGATCGCACCGCTGCGCAGTCCTTCCTTGATCTGCTGCTTCTCTGCATCCGGGGTCGAGCCGATCATCAGGGCGATCTGATCGCGCCGCAGCGGACCTCCATCCTCGCCCAGCAAGCGGGCGAGGCCGGCGAAATGCTGTTCCGCCAGGATACTTGTCGGGGCCATCAGGGCCGCCTGCCCGCCCTCCCGGGCCGCCATGGCGATCCCCAGTGCAGCCACCACAGTTTTTCCGGACCCCACGTCTCCCTGCAGCAGCCGGTTCATCGGCCGGCCGGAGGCCAGGTCGGTGCGTATATCATCCACCGCCCGCCGCTGCGCTTCGGTGAGCGCAAAGGGCAGGCGGGCGACCTGCGTCTGGAGCCATTCGTGCGGGGTCTCCAGAGCCGCGGCCGGCCGGCGGACGACCTGGAGGCGCTGGCGCAGCACACCCAGTTGCAGGAGGAACACTTCGTCGAACGCCAGGCGGTGCCTGGCCTCGTCCAGGTCCTCCCAGGAGTCGGGATGGTGGACCTGGAAAAGCGCTTCCGCCAGCGGCATCAAGTCCGCGGAACGGCGGACCCCATCGGGGATCGGGTCCACGACCCGGGGAGCCCAGTAATCGACGACATCCCTCAGTTTGCGGCGCAGCCATTTTTGCGTGATTTTCTCGGTCAGGGAATACACCGGCACGATCCCACCGGTGTGCAACTGCTCCGATTCGACGGGTTCCCAGTCCGGGCTGTTCATCACCAGCCTGCCCAGGTACTGGTCGATGCGTCCGGAGAGGGAGATGTTGCCGGCCTCTCGCAGCTGGTTGACCAGCCAGGGCTGGTTGAACCAGTTGACCCGGATGGCCCCCGAGCCGTCGCTGATTATGGCTTCGATCACTTTTTTGCCGGTGCGAGTCGGGCGCAGGCGCACCTGTTCCACGGAGCCGATGATGGTGACCTGGTCGCCGTACATCAGGCGGTTGATAGGCAGCATCCTGGCATAGTCCTGGTAGCTGCGGGGAAAATAATACAGGGCATCCCCCAGGTTGTTCAGCCCGAGTCGGGCCAGGGATTCGGCCGTCTTGGGGCCGATCCCCGAGATGACGGTCAGGGGGGCGTCCAGGGCCGCCGATTCCCCTTCCAGGACCGGCTGGGGCATGCTGAAGCCACGCCGCCGGGCGGGCCTGGACTTGAGGGGGGGCTCGTCAGGTAGCTGCGGTTCAGGAGCCTGCGAAGGTTCGGTGGCCTGGGGGGATTCGGAAGCCGGCCGGGTTTCAGGGGCTGGTTCCGGTGGCCGTTCGACAGCAGCCGGCTGCGGCTGAACTGCGGGCGGCTCTGGCGGTGTCTCCGCCGGTGTGGCCGCAGCCTTTTCGGGGGGCGTGGAAACCGGCGCTGCCGCGCGACCGGGCTGGCCCAGAGCAGTTCCGAACAGGTCTGGCACGGCATGGTCGGAGCTGCGCTGTATGCGCTTCCACAGCCCCATCAGAGCTTCTTCACGCGAAACAGGGGTCAACTGGTGATAATCCCGCAAACGGGCGGTCACCGCCATGATGATGGTGTTGGGCACCCCCTCTGCGCGGGCCTCGCTTTCCCAACTGGGAAGGATTTTCCGAAATCCCCCAATGATCGCCCGGTTGTTAAAGTCGTTTTCAATTTCCAGCTTCAGATACTTGTACAGTTTTTCGATCGATGCATTCATTGAGGCAATTGTACCAATCCCCGGGAGGCCTAACTCCTCAGCACCGCGGCGAACCCCAGCGCTTTCGGACCGACATGCGTCCCGATGACGGTATTGACGTTGACGAGCAGTGGCGTGGCCGGGAGGCTGGCCTTCAAGCGCTCCAGGAGCGCGGCGGCCTCATCGCCGGCGTTGGCATGCAGAACTGCAAACTGTTCGAATGGACCCTGGGTGACCACCATGTCCCACAGGCGGTTGACAGCGCGCAGCCTGGTCCGGACCCGTTCCAGGAACTGCACCCGTCCCTCGTGCAACTCTACGAACAGGCGCACACGCAACATCGCTCCCAGGCCTGCCTGGAGCAGCGATACTCTACCGCCACGCCGCAGGTATTCCAGGGTGTCAAGCATGGCGACCACGCGCACCCGTTTTCTTGTTTCCCGGATGGCCGCAAGCACATGCGCCAGGTCTGCGCCAGCCTGAGCCGCCCGGGCGGCGGCGAGGGCCTGAAAACCCAATCCCAGGCTGACCTGCCCGCTGTCGACGACGATCACCCGGTCCCCGAAGGGTCTGGCGGCCAGGTGGGCTGATTCGAATATCGCGCTGATCGTCGAGGCGACGTGCAGAGACACGATGCGATCGAAGCCGCGGTCGAACAAATCCTGGTAAGAACGCTGATAAGATCCGCTGGAGGGGGCTGCGGTCGTAGGAGGTTGCGGCAACTCCGGCAAGCGGCGGTAAAACTCCTCCCTGGTGATCTGAACGCCGTCCTCGTAGGCCTGTTCTTCCATCACCAGCAAAGCCGGCACCACGGTGATTCCTAATGCCGCACTGAGCGCTTCCGGGATGTCCGCCGGGCTGTCGGTGACGATGGCAATCCTTTCAGTCATTCCCTTCCCACAAAAAGAGGCCAAAGGACTGGGGGCCGATCAGGTACCCCAGCTGCAGGGAGACCTTGTGCTCGGTGATCTGAGCTTTGGGGTAGTCCTGGGAGATCCGGTCGCGCAGCGAGCGAATCTCCTGCTGGAAGTAGCTGCCCCCCTGGAGCAGGGCAATATGCCTGGGATCCCCGAACTCCCCGACGAATTCCTGCACACATTCGATCATGTGACGCGAATTGCGAATTTTCTGGACGGGGATCAGCCGACCCTGGTTGCCGTAAAAAGACTGGGTGACTTTCAGCATCTCGGCCACCAGCGCTTGAGGCTTCTGGATGATCCGGAGGGGTTCCAGGTAAGAAAAGCTCCGCAGGCAGAACATGGAATAAATATGCGGAACGATCCCCATGATCTCTTTTTTGATCACCTTTGCCGGCTGCCCGTCCGCGGCCATTTCGGCGGCGACCGAGACCAGCATCCCCAGCCCGACACTGACCGCCTCCGAGTCGACGAGCTCGATCTTGCCGCTGGCCTTGGTCTGGTTGGCGGCCTTGACCGCGCTGCGCATGGTTCCGGTCAGCCAGGCGGCGCTCAGGAGCACCAGGATCTCGTCATACTCCCGCAGCAGGTGCTGGAACACCCTGAGGAAATCTTTCTCGCCCGGCAGGGTCAGGCTGTACTTGCCGTTCTCAGGAAACGTATCCGGCAGCTGGTGGGCGCGCACCTTTTCTCCGGATTGTTCCAGGTGCTCGGGCAGGTTGACAGTCACCGGCATCAAATGAACGTGCTCCTGGCCCCGGAATGACAGGTCCATGAACTGGGCGATTTCGTCGGTGAGGATGCAGACTTTCATTTATTCCACAGAAAATATGAACTGATAGTGGGCCTGTCCGCCGCTCTGCACTTCAATCTCGTGGTCCGGGTAGACTTCCTGGATTTCGGCGGCGATGCGATCGGCTTCTTCGCGGCTGACGTCAGCCCCGTAGAACAGGGTGATGAGCTCGTGTTCTTCGGCGTGGGCGTGCTCAAGGAACTTCAGGCAGCCGTCCAGCAGCGTATCCGCAGAGGCGACCAGTTTTCCGTTGTGCAGCGAAATGATGCTGCCCTCACTGACCGACACACCGTCGATTTCGACGGTCCGCGTGGCTGTGGTGATCTCGCCCGTCTCCACCTCCTGCAGGCATTCTTGCATACCCCCCACCACGTCATCAAAATCGCCGTCCGGATTGAAGGAGAGCATGGCGGCCAGTCCCTGTGGGATGGTGCGGGAGGCGATCACCGCCACTTGTTTGACGGACACCTCTCGGGCGCCTTCTGCCGCCATGATGATGTTTTTGTTGTTCGGCAGGATGATGACCTTGTCGCAGGGCAGATCCTCGAAAGCCGCGACGATTTCCTTGGTGCTCGGGTTCATCGTCTGCCCGCCGGCGACCAATGCATGGACCCCCAGGCTGGCGAACACCCGCGAGATGCCGCTCCCCGGGGAGACGGCGACCACGCCGATCTGGCCCGGCTCGACCGGCTGCAGCTCTATTTTCGCCTCGGACTGCGCTTCGAGGCCGTCCATCTGGTCCATCAGGTTTTCGATGTGGACCTTGGTGATCGTCCCGATCGACATGGCGTAGTCGATTGGCAGGTAACGGTTTTCGGTGGGCACATGGATATGGACCCGGTACATGCCATCCCCTTCCCCGACCTGGATCGATGTACCCATGCCTTCGAGCTGATCGTAAAAGCCTTTCAGATCCAGGGAACCGTTCGGACGGAAATCCACGATCACCTCGTAATCCTGCCCCTCCTCCACCTCCTGCATGGCGCCTTCAAAGTCCATCGCCGAGAGGGACTTCACGACCAGCTCCGCTTCTTCCAGCTGCTGCCCGTTGATATAGCGCAGCATGCCTTCGAAGATGAAATACAGACCTTTGCCGCCCGAATCGACCACCCCCGCATCCTTCAAAATGGGAAGCAGCTCCGGTGTGCGCTCAACTGAGAGCGCCGCTGCTTCGACCACCTCTTCCAGCATGCGAACGACATCGCTCTCGTTGCGAATGGACTGCTCCGCAGCGGTGGCCATATCTTTCGAAACGGTCAGAATAGTCCCTTCCACCGGGCGCACCACCCCCCGGTAGGCGGTATCACGCGCCTCGGAGAAAGCTTTCGCCAGTACTTCGGGGGTCAGGGTGGCGTGGCCGGTGGCGGCGTGGGCAAAACCGCGCCAAAGCTGGGAGAGGATCACACCGGAATTACCCCTGGCCCCCATCAAAGCCCCCTGGGCAAGCTCCTGAATGATCCTGCCCAGATCCCGCTCAGCCAGGGGTTCGATCTCTTCATAAGCCGACTCCATGGTCAGCACCATGTTGGTCCCCGTATCCCCATCCGGGACCGGGAAGACGTTCAGGGCGTTGACCACGGAGCTGTTGGCCCGCAGCCAGTGCAGGCCTGCCGAGACCAGTTCCTTGAAACCCTGGCCGTCGATCGGCTGGTGGAGGAAACGGGACCGCAGCCCCTGCTCCGCTGGGTTAACTTCCATCAAACGACAAGCTCCTCTCCGCCATGGGATTATCCGTCCATATCGCTGATTCGCAGCCCCTCGACGTGAACATTGACCGCATGGACCGGCAGGCCCAGGGCGTGTTCGACGTGGTACTGCACCGTTTTCGCCACGCTGGCAGCGACAGACTTGATCCTCGTTCCGTATTCAATGATGATGTAAACATCGATATCGATATGCGATCCGTCGAAATGCACTTCTATCCCGTGAGTCGGGTCTTTGACCAGCACATTTGCCAGACCGTCGAAAAAATTCTTGGAGGCCAGCCCCACCACACCATAAGACTCCATGGTGGCATTATACGCAATGGTGGCGATGGCTTTCGGCGAGACTTGGATTTTGCCCAATGGGTTCAATTCATCGGCCATATAGAATCTACTCCGTGGCAATCCTTCCGCAGGCAAAGGTCAGCGGCCGGACCGCGCGACGCTTGCTTGCAAATCGGACCTGTGGTAGGATTGTGCGGCTTTTTTGAGTACACCTTTCATTCGATTTGTTCGATCCAGGCGGTTCCGGCAGTTTCTGACTGTGCCCGTATCTTTGACGGGGATCCCGGGACCCACAAACAATAATTATAAATCCTAAAGCAAAAGGACGTAACGATGGCGAAGTGTCATAACTGCGGTAAAACCACCACCTTTGGGCGCAGCGTGCCCTGGTCCAAGAAAAAGACCCGGCGCACCTTCAAAGCCAACCTTCAGAAAGTTTCCGTCTGGGAAAACGGGCGCAAGGTGCGCTTGACTCTTTGCACCCGCTGCATCCGGACGATGGTCAAGACCCGGGAATAGACCTCTTCCTGGGCACGACCTCCTGATTGCGAAACACCCGGCGTCCTACCAGCCGGGTTTTTTCTGTTAACCGAACGGTGGGTTCAGGACATAATAGACCCAAATCCAGAAAGGGATCAGCCCTCCAACCGCGACCAGCGCCAGCAGACCGAGCAGGATCGTGATCCAATCCACGGCATTGGCAGGCAGCCAACCCCTGGCAGGGGCAGGGTTTTGCGCCTCCGGCACGGGCGGTTCTTCCCGGCTCGGGGCAGGCGCAGGTTTGGGTGCTTCGGGTGAGCGGACAGGCGTTTTGCTCACCACGGTGTCGCTGTCCGCTCCCGAATTGGATTGGCTGGCAAACGACTGCAGCACACGGCCGAGCTGGTCGGCGGTGCGATACCGCGAGGAGGGTTCCTTCGAGAGCACCTTCATCACGATCCGGTTGATCGGCTGCGGAATATCAGGAAACAGTTCGGTGGGCGGCTGGGGGGTCGAATCGCGGTGCAGGCGCGCCAGCTCCACCCCGTTTGCGCCGGAGAACGGCAGTTTCCCGGTCAGCATCTGGTACAGTATGACCCCGATCCCGTAAACATCAGACGCCGGTGACGGCGCCAGACCACGCGCCTGCTCCGGGGAAAAATATTGGGGGCTCCCCCAAACGATCTCCGAACGTTCATCCGGGCTGATCGAGGCCAGCGCTCGAGCTATCCCAAAATCCGTGACTTTTACTCGCTTGTCCGGCGTGACCAGGACGTTATGCGGCTTGATATCGCAGTGCACCAGACCTGCCCGGTGGGCATAGCCTACCCCCGCGCACACCTGGACCGCCAGCGGAACGGCCTCGTTCACGGTAAAGCGGCCCCGTTCTTCGAGCATGTTTTTAAGGGTGGTGCCGGGCACAAACTCCATGACGATAAACAGGCGGTCATGGTCGAGTCCAAAATCATGGACCGTAACAATGTTGGGATGGGTCAGGTTAGCGGCCGCCCTGGCCTCCTGGCGGAACCGCTCGCGGAAGGCGGGATCGGATGAATATTTCTGGCGCAGCACCTTGATGGCGACCTGTCGCTCGAGAGTCCTGTCCTGGGCGCGGAATACGATCGACATTCCTCCGGAACCCAGCACCTCCTGCAAAAAGTAGCGCTGATTTAATACCGTATCGGTGCTCATCGACTGTGAATTGTATCAGAACCGGGAAACCGCGTTAGAATCCCGTCCATGTCCCGGGCAAGACTGCTTTACAACCCCAACGCCGGCCGTTTCCCACCCGACCAGGCCGCTGGCATTGCCGCCGGCCGGCTGCGCCAGCACGGGTGGGCGGTCGAAATCCTGGCGACAAACAGCGCAGAGGACGTGACCGCGCTGGCCAGGGAAGCGGCGCAGGAGAAATTCGACGTGGTCATTATCGCGGGAGGAGACGGATCAGTCGGCCGGGTGGCAGCCGGGCTGCACGGCTCCGGAACCGCCATGGCCGTGCTGCCGACGGGCACCGCCAACGTCTGGGCCAAGGAACTGGGCCTGCCGGTTATCACACCGCGGTCGGCGAGCCACATCGAGCGGGCCGCCGATCTGATCGCCGAGAGCCGGCCGCGCCGCATCGACATCGGTTTTTGCAACGGCATTCCGTTTTTGCTATGGGCCGGGATCGGCCTCGACGCCCTGGTGGTGCGGCAGGCGGAAAAAAAGCGCAGCCACTTTCGGAAAATCTTCGCCTATCCCGAATACGCTTTGCGAGCCCTCCGCTACGCCGCCGGTTGGCCCGGCGTCCGAATCCAGCTGGCAGCAAGCCGGCCGGCCCGGGAGGAGAAACTGACTCTGGATGGGATTTACCAGCTGGCCGTAATCAGCAACATCCGGCTGTATGCAGGCGGTATCGCCCGCATTTCCCCGAACGCACGCATCAACGACGGAGAGATGGACCTGTGGCTCTTTCAGGGCCGCGGCTTCCTGGCAGCCTGCAGAAACGCCTGGCAGCTCATCCGCGGCACGCACCTGGGAGCGCCCACCTGCCGGGTGATCCCGTTTTCCGACCTGGCCATCCAGCTGGATAGCCCCACCTATCTGCACGCCGACGGGGATCCGCTTCCGGAAAACCGGCAGGTCCACATCCAGGTGCAGCGGCAAAGTCTGCGGGCGATGCTGCCCCAAATGGCCCCGAACGCCCTGCTGCAGTGACCATCGATGCCCGATCTGATCCGAAAATTCCTTAACCCCTGGGTGTTGCTCGGCGCAGTGCTCAGCGCAGCGCTGCTGGCTTTGCTGGGCCTGTACATTTTGACCATTTCGGTTCCGGAAACACCACAGGCCGGCCTCCCGACCGCGGTCGTGGTGCAGATCGCCGCACCTACCATCACGCCCCTGGTGGCCGCCACCCCCTCGTTCACGCCGACCCCCACCGACCCGCCTCCCCCACCCTCCCCATTGCCCGGTGTGCTCACCCTCGGGGCGCTGGTTCAGATCACCGGGACCAGCGGGGATGGCCTGAACCTGCGGGCTTCTCCGGGGTTGAACAGCGAGATCCAATACCTGGGCTTCGAATCTGAGGTATTTGAAATATCCGAGGGGCCGCGCGAAGCGGACGGCCTGACCTGGTGGCTGTTGGTCGGCTTTTACGACCCGGACCGGTCCGGCTGGGCAGCCGCGAATTTTCTGGAGGTCATTCAAGAACCATGAGCAACCACGGCCCGGCCGGTATTACGGCCGATCGAAACAAGAAAACGCTGTCGATATCATGGGAGGACAGCACCAGCACCGAGATCCCATTCGCCCGACTTCGGGCAGCCTGCCCGTGCGCCCAGTGCCGCGGCGGGCATGAGAACATGAGCGACACCCCCGATCCGCTGGTCTTTCAGATCCCCTTACGCGATGCGCGCGAAAACGAGGTGACCGACGTTCAACTGGTCGGCAATTACGGACTGACGGTCGCCTGGGGGGACGGCCACAAATTTGGGATTTATACCTGGGATTACCTGCGCAAGCTGGGGGGCGATCAGGATTTTTCGCGTTTGTAGTCCACGAACCGGTATCCGACCGCCCTTTCGGTCAGGATGTATTTCGGGTTGGAGGGTTCCTTTTCGATCTTTTGGCGCAGGTAGTTGACGTACAGGCGTACGTAATGGGGCTCATCCTGGTATTCATATCCCCAGACCTTGGTCAGGATCTGGTCGTGGGTCATCACCCAGCCCGCATTCTGGACCAGGTGGTAGAGCAGCCGGTATTCTGTCGGCCGCAGTTTGACGAGTTCCCCCTCTACCCAGACCTCCCGGCGGTCGAAATCGATCTTGAGGCGTTCGTCCACCTCAATCAGCCCGTGGGTGTCCCCGCGCAGTGCTTCCGAACGGCGCAGCACCGCCCGCACCCGGCTGACCAGCTCGCGCGGGCTGAAAGGCTTGGTCACGTAGTCGTCTGCACCGAGTTCCAACCCTCGGACCCGGTCGTCCTCCTCCCCTTTGGCGGTCAGCATCACCACGGGGATTTCGCTGACCTCGCGCACCCGACGCAGCACTTCAAAGCCGTCGATGTCCGGGAGCATCACATCCAGCAAGATCAGGTCCGGCAGTTCCTCGCGCAATTTGTCCAAACCCTCCTGGCCGCGGGTGGCTTCAAGGACCTGGAAACCGTCGTGTTCCAGGTTCATGCGGATGAACCTGGCCATGCGCCTCTCGTCTTCGACGATCAGAATCTTTCGATTGAAAAATGGATTCTCAGCACTCATCCTACTCCCTCACAAACCCAATGATCTCTTCCTCATCCATCGGCATTATCTCGATGAAATTGATCCGGTGAATCGGCCACAGCACTTCCACAACTCCGGTCGCGATATAGTGCAGATCCTTGCCGTCCAACAGCCTCGGATTGGAGACCTTGATCATCTGGTCCTGCAAGTCAGGCATTTCTTCGACCTCGCATATGATCGGGTCCGCATCGGTTAGGTGAACAATCAATGTGATCGACATGGTTTGCTCCTGTCAGGTATAGATCAGGGCCTGCACCACGAGTTTCCCCAGCGAGATCACATCGCCGTGGTTGAGCGGCACCTGGTTTTGCTTCTCGATGCGAACGCCGTTGACCCAGGTACCATTGGTGGAATTCAGATCGGTCAAAAAGACCCGGCTTTCGTGGTCCAGGGTAATCTCAGCGTGAACGCGAGATACTCCGTTTTTAATCCCGTCGTAGGGGGAAAGGTCGACATCGGGGACGACGGTCTCATCGGTGCGACCCAGAATATAGCGTTTTTTATCTTTCAGGGGCATGATATCCCCGGTTTGAACGATGTGGATCGAGATGTCCGGGGCCAGTCTCCGCTCCAAGGCGACGTTCCCGGTCATCCAATCGGGGTTTTCCAGCAGGGGGATGTCCTGCAAGGCATCCACAAACCGTTCCGCATCCTGGTAGCGGTTATCCGGGTCTTTGTCCATCGCTTTCAAGAGCACGGATTCGAGAGCCGGCGGAATTTCCGGGTTCAGCTTGGTCGGGGAAGGCAGCGGGGCGTTGATGTGCTTGTACACGATGGCGATCGGGGTTTCGGCGCGGAAAGGCAGGGTACCGGTCAGAAGCTGGTACAGGACCGCACCCAGGGAATAAATGTCAGAACGGGCATCCCCCGGCTGGCCCAGGCCCTGTTCCGGGGGAATGTATGCCGGGGTCCCGATGATGGCTCCGGTGGCGGTCAGCTGCGGGTTGCTGATGACCCGCGCCAGGCCGAAGTCGGTCAGGACTACCCGCCCGCTGCTGTCGATCATGATGTTACCGGGCTTTACGTCCCGATGGACCACCCCCTTCTCGTGGGCATAAGCCAGCGCCCGGCCCACATCGGAGACGACACGCACCGATTCATCCATGCTGATCCCCTGGCCCTGTTCCGAAAGTGCCCTGGCGTGCTGTTTCAGGGTGATGCCATCGATATATTCCATCACCATGAAGTAATTATCCCCCGCTTCACTGAAATCATAGACCTGCACGATATTCGGGTGAGACATGGCGGCGATATTCTTCGCCTCGCGCTGGAACCGGCCAAGGATCCCGGTCTTTTCGGCCATGAAAGTGTGCAAGACCTTGATGGCAACGTAGCGGTCAAGGTCGGGATTGTAGCCCTTGTACACCTCAGCCATGCCCCCTTTTCCTAACCGCTGAACTATTTGATATTTGCCGAAATTTTTACCGGAGAAGGTCCTTGCCATCAACAACCGTCAGGATCGAAACAGGGCTTGAAATTTTAATTTCCCGAGTGCGATAATATCGCCGTTTCGAACGGTGTATGGGACCTGGGGTGGAATTTTGTTCCCGTTTAGGCGCGTGCCATTAATGGATCCCAGGTCTCGCACGCTGACCAGGTCCCCCTCAATTCGGATGGCGGCATGGATACGTGAAACCCCTTTTCGGTACGCATCAAATTGGGTCAGATCAATATCGGGCAGGATCTTTTGCCCTTCGCTGGACCGTCCAAAAGTAAAATCTTCCTCCCCCAACAACGGCAAGTACTGGTTCTCATCCAGGAAGTGGAGGGTGATCAGCGCACCGGAGGATTCATTGGTCGGGACTTCGCTGAAATCCAGATCTTTCCGGTTCGATTCGGTCGTGTCGACATAGAGGGATTGGGTGGTCCGGCCAAAAGTAAGCTCAAGGCGCGAACCGCAGTCCCCGCAATATAGAGCGCCGACATATTCCTTATGACCACAATTTGAGCAGGTAATCATAATTCGTAAATCCCTTCGCCGGGCGGAAGCATCAGCGCCCGGGTACCATATTTTACTTCCTTTCTCAACTCGTCGTTGGTCAGATCACCGTTTTCGATGACAGAGGCCTCATTCAGTATCTTTGTGGCCAGCTTGTATTCCCCATCTCCGAGGAGTTGGGAGGCCAAATTTTTCAATCGGCGGGTTGCAGCTTCAAAATTACCGTTCTCTAATTCGGCCCGGGCTTGTTCCTGCATACGGTAAAAGTTGAGACTTGCCATGGCCTGGTCGATCTCGGGCGGGGGAGGCTCCAATTCGTCCGATTTCGACATCGCCAGCTCGAAGGCGACCGGCCGGCGAACGGTCGGAACGTTGCGGGAAGGGATTTCCATCCATAAAGACCCATCGAGCACTTTCAAGGACTGCGCATCGGGCTGAATGCCTTCGATCAGGAATTCCATTACGAAGCGCAGGGACTTGCCGTCCTGGATATTGCCGATGGAGATATTTCTTTTTTGCTCAAGCCGGGTCGGTTCGGGCTGCAGGCGGAAGACATAATTCAGTCGAATGTTTTCATCCAACTCAGGCATCCGCAGGCGGACGTTTTCGGCGATGGTCTGGTTCAATGCGCCGAATTTCTCCTGGAGGAATGGGCGGATTTCTCGTGCGTTTGCCACGTACATGCTGCTGCCACCGGTGATGCTGGTCAGCTTGTCCAGAAAACTATCGTTCCATTCGCTGCCGATCCCGAACCCGCTGATGTGAATACCATCCAGGCTGGCTTCTTCCGCCAGTTCGATGCAGTTTTGCTCGTCCCCGTAGGTGTGCCCGTCTGTAATCAAGATAATGTGGTTGATAATGGTCGATTTCCGGTTTCGGGCAACCTGCCTGTAGGCCAGCTGCAGCCCGTGGAAGAGCTCGGTGCCGCCATACGGCTGGATCAGGCTTATCTGGGCATCGATTTTGCGTTTATCCTGGTTGCGGCCGGGCGGGATTACGATCTCGGCCCGATCTCCAAACGTGACGACGGATAAAAAGTCCTCCGGCTTGAGCTGCTGGACGAGGTGCCGAGAAGTCTCCTTCACCATATCCATGCGCTTGCCTTTCATGGAAGTGGAGCGGTCGATCAAAATACAAAGGTTTAAGGGGGTCCGAATTTTTTCCACCCCCTCCACCTGGATATCCAGCAGCAAGAAAAGCAGCTGGGGATCCGGGATTGGCATCAGGTTTTTCCGGCTGAGGTACGATTTGATTTTGAGCTGCGGCGGCAGATCCTTGGGGGGATTGTCAAAATCATAATCCTTACGGCTGGAAGGATTTGAAAGGGTTTCGAAAGCCTTTTGGATCTGGATAAATTCTTCGGTGGCATCCGGGTCTGTGCTGGCGTCTGGATGATGGCGTCTGGCCGCATCATGGTACGCCGCGCGGATCTCCTCGCGGGTGGCATCGCGCGGCAATCTCAGCAGAGCGTACAGGTTGTCGGTTTGAGCGGCCATTGAAAACTATTCCGGCATTTTGACCAGAATCGCGGTGATATTGTCCGGACCTCCATTTGCATTGGCAGCTTCCACCAGGAGCTGGCAGGCCCGGTGGGGATTCGGAGCTCCCGAGATGATCTGGAACATTTCAGCGTCCGAAACCAGACCCCAAAGTCCATCCGAGCAGATCAGTACGTAACCCGGCTGCGGCAAAGGCGCCGTCGTTACATCGGGGTCGATCGGCTCCCCCTGGCCGAGCGCCCGGTAGAGGACATTGCGCTGTGGATGATACTCCGCCTCTTCGGCGGTGATCTGGCCAAGCTCTTCCAGCCGCTTGACCAGCGAATGGTCGCGGGTCAGAATCTGCATGCGGCCGTCCACGTAGACCGCGTATGCCCGGCTGTCGCCGACGTGGGCGATCGTCATCCGATTGCCCAGCACCACAATGGCCGTCAGGGTGGTGCCGCCCCCCGGCGCTTTGTCCGTGACAACCTGGTGGGCGATCTTGACCCCCTGCTGCATGATCTCCTGGAGGGAGTTTTTGGGCGATTCGGCGCTGACGGCAAATATTGGTGTGTACAGGTTGCTGATCAGGTGGTTGGACATCACCCGCACTGCGGTCTCGCTGGCCACCTCCCCGTGCTGGTGACCGCCCATGCCGTCGGCAATGATGTAGATCCCGAAGGGCATGCTGTGGGAATTGCTGGCGATGGTGGCGTTGAAGGTGAAGAGCGAGTCTTCATTGTGATCCCGCTGGCGGCCGACAGAACGGGCGCAGCCAACCACCATCTGGGGCGGATCGAGCTTGTTTTCCTTGACCGTAACCGGCTCCAGCTGATCTTCCGACAGCGGGGCAGTGGTCAGTTCACTCGGGCGCTCTTCTGTGACGGTTTCTTTCGTAGTAAATAAATCCCGCAAAAACTTTTTCACCGAATGATCCTCCGTTCCCAACAATTCGGTTTCCAGCGACCACCGCCCGACATGGAACAAGAAGGTGGAAGGTGAATTTTATAAATTAAAAAAACCAACATTTCAAACGGGCCCGGGCACTTTCAGAAAAGTCTGGACCTTCAAGGCAGGAAGCGCCCGTGCAATTCTCCTTTAATGTTTATGGAAGCAGGTCCGCGGTCCTACCACCACTCGGATGAAAAAGTCTAACCGAAAATTGCCTCCAAAAGCCGTTCAGGCCAGCAAGGCGTAGACATTGTTGTCTGAAGACCCGATATAGACTACTTCATCAAAAATGGTGGGGGCGCCCGTGATGGGGCCCTCGGTCCTGAATTTCCAGCGCAGACGGCCAGTCTGGTACTCGAGGCAATAGAGATATCCGTCCACCGACCCACAGTACACCGAATCTTTGTAAATGATCGGCGAACCCGTGACCTGGTGTGTGGTTTTATACCGCCAGGATTCTTTTCCGCTGCGTGTGTCCACGGCGTAAAGGTAGCCGTCGATCGAACCCACGATGACCAGGTCTTCAACCACTGCCGGGGACGAGATGGCCGGCTTTCCAAGCCGGTAGCGCCAGATCAGCCAACCGTTTTCGGCATCCAGGCTGTATAAGGACCAATCCATCGAAGCAAAAAACACAACGCCCTTACTTACGGTTGGGGAGGAAGTGACCGCCCGCTTGGCCCGGAAGCGCCAGCGCTCGACACCGCCAAAGTCCACGCAAAAGAAGTCACCGGCCTCGTTGCCGAAATAAATGCCGTCGCTGTCCACGAACGGGGTGGAGCGCACCGGAGCGCCCGACTCCAGCCGCCAGGCCCGCCGCGCGCCGGCGATGTTGACTGCGTGCAGGAACATATCGTCGGATCCGATAAAAATATGGCCTTCGGCGATGCGCGGGGAGGAGCGGATCGGCCCCTCGGTGTAGTACGTCCAGACAACCTTGCCCGATCGGTTGGAAACGGCATGCAATCGTCCGTCTTCGGAGCCGATAAACACGCGCGTGTCCTGCACGGCCGGCTTGCTGACTACGCCGCCCTCCGTAGGGTATTTCCACATGAACTCCCCCGAGCCGCTGTTGATAGCATACAGGTTGTGGTCATAACAGCCGACGAATACGGTCCCGTTCGAGTAAGTCGGAGAGCCACGGATTTCGTCTTCGCAGTTGAAGATCCACAACGGCTTGACCGAGCCGCCTTCGCCGGAAATCGCGGTGGGTGTGATGGTGTGCGCTGCCCGTGTCAGGACCCCAGTGCGCTGCGCGACCATGACCAGGGCATCGCGCATCGCCGACATGTCTTTGAAGCGCTCCTCAGGGGAGTACTGCAGCGCGGTGTTGATGACCGCTTCGAATTCGACCGAAACGGATGGGACGATCGCCCGGACGGAACGCTCTCCAAAAGAAAACGGCGCTTCCAGGCGCGGGTCACGAGCCGTCAGCAAATGGTGCGCCGAAGCCCCCAGGGCATAAATATCTGCCTGGGGCGTGGCATCGCCGCGGTATTGCTCCGGAGGCGAATATCCCTCGGTCCCCACCTGGGTTCCCCGCTGCCCGGTCTGGAAGTGCTTTGCGATCCCGAAATCCACCAGCATCAACCGGTTGTGCTGGTTGAGCATCACGTTGGAGGGTTTCATATCCCGGAAGATAATCGGCTCTGGTTTGTGGGTATGCAGGTAATGTAGCACATCACACAGCTCGAGCATCCAATTGAGCACCTGGTCGGGGTGGATCGGACCTCCGGATTCGTTCAGGATCTCTTCCAGATTTTTGCCGTTAACGAACTCCATCACAAGATACGACCGCTCACCCTGGGAAAAATAGTCCAGAATCCGGGGGATGGACGGATGGTTGAGGGTCGCCAGGATATTCGCTTCGCGCTCGAAATTCTGGATCACGGTTTGCTGGGTGTCGGGGTCCAGATTCTGGTTGACCATTTCCTTGACCGCCACCAGCTTCATCAGTTTGGGGAAATGAAGATCCCGGGCCCGATAAACCGCCCCCATGCCACCGACTCCTACGATTTCCTGAATCAGGTAGCGGTTAACAAGGGTGATACCAGTGGTCAGCTGTTTGATCTGGCCGCTGGTATTGCTCGGATCAAAGCTTTGAGTGATGCGATGAGTTTCCAGTGAAAATTCCTTATTAAAAGTATTAATACCGGATAATGCCTGACTGCAGGGAAAAGGGCAGGTTAATACATCGGGCGCTGCCCAAATCTAATTGATTATAGTCATCAATCGGGGGAAAATCAACCAAACTATAGTATCGGTATGCCGATCCCGCATATCCCCTTCCGATTTGAAACGCTCTTGCAATTTACCCCTGAAGGACGGACTCGGGCTGCTTGAGCGGGATCCGCATGATGAAGCGGCTGCCTTTGCCCATTTCGCTCTCCACATCAAGGCTGCCACCGTGCTTCTCGACGATCGACTTCACGATCGCCAGCCCCAACCCGCTGCCTTTCTGGTTGGGAAAGCGCCGATCCTGCACCCGGAAGAACTTTTCGAAAATGCGCGGCTGGTCCGGAGGGGCGATCCCGGGGCCGTTATCAAGGACCTCGAACACCACCTTTCTGAGCTCCTCATCCAGGCGCAGGCGCACCTCAACCCGACCGCCCTGAGGCGTGTACTTGACGGCATTTTCGACCAGGTTGAAGAGTGCCTGCTCAAGCAGCGCCTGATCGGCCTGCACCAATGGCATGGACCCCCCCGGGTAGCGGAAAGACATGGTGATCTTTTTCTGCTCTGCGGCCAGCCGCAGACTTTCGATCACCCGATCAAAAACGTCGACCACCGGCACCAGCTGAAGAGTCAGGCCGATCCCCGATTCGATCCGGCCCAGATCCAGCAGGTTGTTCACCAGGCGAGTCATGCTCTCCACCCCGACCAGGATTTTGCGCACGTAGCCGGTCTGGTCTTCGTTGAGATCGCCGACCAGGTCCAGCATCGTGGCATACCCCCGCATTAAGGTCAACGGGGAGCGCAGATCATGGCTGACCGTGGATACAAACTCGGACTTGAGCGTGTCCAGGGTTTTCATGCGCGTCACATCCCGCAGCACGCCAATCCGGCCGACGGGGATCCCATCCGCCATGACGGTGGTCGCCTTGGCGATATAGACTTTCCCATCCGAGAGGGTCACCTCCTGGGACAAAGAATCCGCCTGGGACGCCTTCAGGATCTCCACCAGGGCCGGATGCCAGACCAGATCCTGAATCGGGCTGCCCTGCCCTTGCGAAAGGTCCGGCCCGAACACCTGCCAGGCGGCAGGGTTGGAAAGCAGCAAGCGGCTCTCCGAATCGGTCACCAGGACGGGGTCGGGGGTAGAGGCCAGGATGGCGGCCAGACGCTGGCGTCCGATTTCTGCAGTCTCAAAAAGGTGGATATTGGTCGTAGCCAGGGCTGCCTGGGCGGCCAGTGTGGAAAGGAAGCGGCGCTCTTCATCGGGAAAGGTGTGCGACCGTTCGTAACCCAGCCACAGTACACCGTAAAACTCGGTGTCTTTCGTCAGCGCCACGGCGATCAGGGATCCGGGGATCTTTTCCCGGTTGGCGAAGGATAGCCGCCGCTCACTGAGCGGGTTGGTCAGGATCACGGGGGTGCGCTCGCGCGCCATCTCCAGGATCGGGTCGTCCAGGTATGCGTATTGGCCCGGCGAGGCCCCGGCGTTGAGCCGTTCAAAGGCCGTTATCACCTGCGGGCTGCTCCTGGGAAGAACACCCGGTTTCAAAACCAGCCGGGCAGAGGCCGCCCCGGAGGTCAGCGCTGCAGCCAGGATGGGAGCCGCAGCCATCTCCATTTCCAGGCTCGCAGCCACGCCGTTGCTGACCAGCAGCAGCTGTTCCTGCTCGTCCAGCCGGGCCTTCAGGCTCCGGCGCATGCGCTCGAAGGCCTGGCGCATGGTGCCGACTTCGTCCACGCCCTCTACCCGCAGGGGAAGGGCAAGTTTTCGGCGATCCTCGGCGATCAGACTGGCCTCTTGGGAAAGGTTTCGCAGGGAGCCGGTCACAAAGCGCAGCGTCACCCGCAGCAGGACCATCAAAACCGCGGAAAGGACCAGCAGCGCCCCGATCAATGGCAGCGCAATTTTGAGCGCCTGTTCCTGGATTTTTTGTAGCCCGACCGCCAGCACCACCACCCAGGGCCGCCCGACCGCACTCTGGGCGTACACCAGCCTGCGAGAACCGTCGGGAGCAGTATCTTCAAAAAAGGCCGTGTTTTCACCCAGCGTCCCCGGATAAGGGGTGTTGATCCGCTCCGCTTCGGGGTGGTACAGGATGGTCCCTTTCTCGTCCAACAGCAGCCCCTCCCCGCCGATATCCTGCAGGTTGTTCAGGCTGTTGATCAGCGGGGCGGTGAAGGGATTTTGGGCCAGGGAACTGCGGCCAACCAAAACCCGCCCCTCGGAGGGGAGCGGCACCAAAAAAGTGACCTGGGAAACCGGAGGCCCGACCAGCGGGTCGTAGGCGTAGTATTGAAATGGGACGCCTTCCCTGGCCAAAGCCACCCCGGCCTCTTCCTGCGGCGTCAGCAGCATGCGGGCTTCGTCGCTTGCAGGAGCGGCTGCCAGCACGGCCCCTTCGTTGTCCGCAAGCAGGAAATGGTTGAAATAAGGCGACTCCACCAGCATATCCGCCAGCGCGCCAGCCAGTTCCTGCGTATCTTCCACCCGCAGATCCGGGTTCGCCGCTGCCGTTTGGATCAGGTTTTGCCCGATCTCAAGCGCGTATGGGACGTTTTCGGCCGCCAACCGGGCGGTGCTCTCCATTCGCTCGCGCACCAATGCTTCGGCAGAATCGTAAGCCACAGTCCAACCCAGGACCGCCAGCACCACGACCGCCAATCCAACCACACTGCCCATCAGCAGGAATGTCCGTGTTTCCAGGCTGCGCTCCGCCGGAGAGGGGATCAGGTTCTCGACGCCGGGCCGCATCCGGGGCACCCGCCAGTACACGGCTTCCGCCGCCAGCCCGGCAATCAGGACGCTGCCCGCAAATGCTTGCCAGGACGCAAGCAGAGTGGCAAACCCATAGTCAAGGGACTGGGCCAGCGCGCTGTCACGCCATAACAAGATCCCTGGAAGGTAGATCCCGGGATAGACCAGGGCGATGATCGCCCCTGCCGCCAGGGGGCGGCGCAATAGGCGGTAAAACGGTGTGCGAAACCGCTGGTTGAGAAAATAACCGATCGCCAGGCCGGCCAGGCCAAATTCCAGCGCAGTGTACGGGTTGTGGGTCTCGAAAACCGCCAACAGGAATCCAGAAAGCAGGCCCAGCAGGAACGAGGCCAGCGGCCCCATCGACCCGGCAGCCAGCACCCAGGGGATGGCTGCCAGCACCATCCAGATCATCCCGGTTTGAGTCACCATCATGCCGGGGATGGAAACGCTCTCCCCAAGAGGGATCCGGAATCCGATAAACAGGCTGGTGAGCAATGCCAGGAAGGTCAGGGCGATGAACGACAACCAATCCCGGCTTTGCCAAACCCGCTGGTAGGCGCGCAGACGCCAGAGCAGCAGCACGAGCCCCGCAAACGCAGCCGCCCAGACCAGCAGGCCGGCCATTTCCGGCCACTGCAGGTACGGCAGGTTATTTTCGATCAGGCTCAGGACAAATTCCATGTGCGCCACTCGATCCGCCCAAAGCCGGTGGGACTGGCCGGGAAAATTACCCGGTAGCGGAATGGTTGCTCGAACCTTCCGGGCGCGGGCGGAACATCCGCCTCATTTTAAGAGAAAATTGAAACTTTGGCGTCCGTTTCCGGCCTTCAAAGCCACTCGATCGTATTTTCAGTGGCCCGGGAAAGATCCGAATATGCCCCCCGGCGCTCCGGCGGCAGCATGCCTGCCAGCACGTACATCGCTTCATCCGCCATGGTCTGCAGCTCCGGTCCGCGCGCCCGCTGGTACGCTTTCCGGAATCGGAATGGACGGCCGTACCGTACCACCACACCCGGATCGCGCCAGCGCTCGGATAAAGGGTGCGTTGGAAATCCTGGGGTGTTTTCCAGAGCAACGGGGATGATCGGCGCCTTGCCCCTGCTGGCAAGGTAAACGGCGCCCTCGCGCGGCCGTTGCAGTGCAACATGGCGGGTGCCTTCCGGTGCCACGAGCAGAAGTTCCCCGGCCTTCAGGACCCCCAATGCCTGTTGAATGACCTGGCGGTCGACGTTATGGCGCTCAACCGGGATGACCCCCCATAACTTGGGAAAAACGCCCACAAACGGGTACTCGTACGCTTCGACTTTGGCCAGCGGGACGATATCGCGCGGCGTAATATGCACCAGTACGATCGGGTCAACAAAACCGATGTGGTTCATCATCAGCACGCCGGGCCCGGATTTGGGAAGATTCTCGAGCCCTTCCACACAGTCCACGCGCACCAGCAGCTTGAAGCCAATCGTCTTCAGCAACAACCGGCACAGACGCCTGCGCCACAAAAACGGCTGTGGATCGTACCCGTTCAGTGAAGCATGTGGTTTTGAATATTCCGAATCAGCTCGCATGGGGGGGTATTTTCAACCAGGTTCGCCGTCTGGGCAATGTCCGCGGCCTGATGTCCCTGATTTCTTCACCTATTTCTCATAAACCCCACGGTATTCGGGCGGCAATTGGGCCGCCAGCGCCCGCATGATTTTCTCTGTCCCCAGGCGGACCGATTCCCGCCAGTCCTCCAGCCTTTCCAGGCGGAACGGCGGGCCGACGGTCATGCTCATGCGAGGGCGGCGCAAGCGCCGGAAACTGCCGTACACATTGCGGTCCTCTGTCCCGATAAACGTGACCGGGATGACCGGCACATCCGCCCGCAGCGCCAGGTAAGCAGCCCCGCCGGTGCCCTCTTCCAGCGCCCCGGTCACCGATTGGCGCCCTTCGGGAGCGATCCCGAT
>JBFKII010000010.1:0-31278 GCA_041632295.1 Anaerolineales bacterium
ACCGGGTTGTTCACAAGCGCCCTGGCGATCCCCAGTCGCTGGCGCATGCCGCGACTGTAGCTGCCGATAGGGGAACGCGCCCGGGCGGTCATCCCGACTTCTTCGAGCAGGGCGCCGGCGTTTTTTCGGGCTTCCTTCGACCCGCGCCCGTATAGCTGGCTGAAGTAGGCCAAAAATTCTGCGCCGGAGACCTGTTTTGGAAAACCAAGGCTTTCCGGGAGCACGCCAATCCGCTGCCGGACCCGGTTCGCCTGTGTATGGCTGACTCCATCCACATAGAAACTGCCCGAGTCGGGCTCCAGGATAGTGGTCAGAATGCGGATCGAAGTCGTTTTGCCGGCGCCGTTTGGGCCGAGGAAGCCCAACACCCTGCCGGATTGCAACGAAAAGGACAGCTCGTGAAGCGCCTGCCGGCGGCCGTACGCTTTTTTCAGCCCCTCGGCGAGCAGGATCTCTCGACGAGGGCTGCGGGTCTCAGAAACGTTGGCGTCCATTCGGCTCACCTCGAACGAGGCCTCAATCTGCGCCGACCCCAGGGGCAACGGCGCCGACCTGGGCTCCCTTTACTGCCTCTCCCTGCCGACCGTAGCGCAGGAACAGGACGGGAAGAACGAGCATGTTGATGAAAGCAGTGCTGATCGTGCCCCCCAAAACCACCACCGCGATCGGGTGCAGGATCTCCAGGCCGGCTATTTTTCCTGCTACGATCACCGGCACCATGGCCAGCGCCAGGGTGAGCACCGTGAGCAGTACCGGGCGCATTCTTTCGAGCGCCGCACGGATGGCAAGGTCGGCATCATGCTCGCTGCCGGCATCCTGAAGGGCCCGGGAGCGAAGCATCAGGCCCATGCTCGTGCGCACAGCGACCCCAAAAACGGTCAGAAATCCGAAGATGGATCCGAGCGAAAGGCTGCCGCCGTCCAGCAGGAAGACTGCCAGGACCCCCCCCGATATAGCAAACGGCCAGGAGAGCATGGTGGCGAACGCCAGGGGGAAGCTGTCGTAAGCGGCGCGCAGGAGCAGGAAGATGCCGATCACGACAATCACCGCCGCTGCCCAGACCTGCTGCCTGGCTTGCTGCTGCTCGGCGAAACTTCCCAGTACATTGACGTGGTATTCGAACGGCACCGGGAACCCATCCAGGGCGGCCTGGATATCGGCGACGACCGCTGATGGGGATCTGCCGCTAACGATCACATGCACATCCATGTAGCGTGAGACCGCGTCCCGGCGGATCACCGTCGGGGCGGGAACGATGCGGATGTCGGCGACCTCTCCCAGCAGCACGTGGCCTCCGCGCGGGGTGTCGACGAGCAAATTCTGGACATCGGTCATGTTCCCACGGATTTCAGGCACTCCCCAGACCACCACTTCGAAGACTTTTTGCTCCTCGTACAGGTTACCCACCTGCAGGCCGGAAAGCAGGGTCGTGGCGGACCGGCGGATATCACCCGGTTTGACCTGGAAGCGGTCGGCTGCGGCCAGGTCCACTTCGATCTCCACCTGCGGCTCGACCACCAGTTGTTGCACCTCGATGCTTCCCACTCCTTCTATCCCCTCCAGCCGTCCTTTTACGTTTTGGGCGGTTTGCTCGAGAACATCGTATTCATGGCCATACACTCGCACTGTCAGGCCTTCAGCCCCGGGTGATAGAACTTCTTTGAGCCGCTCCGGCTGGTAGGAAGACACCTCCCGGAACAGCCCGGGATATCCGGCGATCACTTCCCGGATGGCGCTGATCGTGCTGTCGTAATCCGCTTCAGGATCCAGGGCGAGCCACAGTTCTGCAGAATTGATCCCCACCACCTGATCGCCTGTGATCGCACGTCCGACGTGCGAGCCGACATTGAAAACCCCGGAGATCTCGCTGAGTTCTGCCGCGACGCGCGCACTGATCCGGCTCATCTCCTGCCGGGATGTGCTCGGTGGTCCCTCCCATTGAATCCGGAGGTTGGGCTGGCGAAGATCCGGCAGCAGGGAGACGTTCAGGAACGGAATGGCAACCAGGGCCGCCAGCAGGGCCAGGCTCCCGATCGCAAAGGTTGCGCGCGGTGCCTGGGTGATTTGGTGCAGCAGCCGTTCGTAGGATTGCCGAAGACCGTCTACTACGGGGGAGGTCCTCGGAGCGGTTTTGCCGTTGGAGAGCAGGACCACGCTCAGAGTTGGGGTGACGAGCAGTGCTATGGCCAGCGAGGCCAGCACGGCGATGATATAGGTGACCGAGAGCGGCTGCAGGAACGCGCGCGAGAGCTGGGGCAGAAAGAACACGGGGAGGATCGCCACCAGGAGGATGACCGTGCCAACGCTCATCATGCTGCGCATTTCGGTCGCAGAATCGAGAATGATGCCGGCAGCGGGCGTCTCGCCTCCTCCTTCGCGGTCGGCTTTCAGCCGGGAGCGGATCAGGTCCACATCCACGATGGCATCATCGATAACCACCCCCAGCGCGATGGCCAGCCCGGCCAGGATCATGATATTCAGAGTCGCACCCTGGAGGTATAGCACGAACACGGCGCCGATCAGGGCCAATACGATGGCAACCAGGCTTATCAATGCGCTTCTCCAGTCGTAGAAGAAAGCGCCCAGCACCAGGATGACGAGCAGCGCGCTGACGGCCAGGGTGGTCCCCAGATTCCGGCTGGCTTGTTCGATGTAGTTGGACGATCGATATACGTTGGTGTTGATATCGATTCCGGTCAGGCCGGCCTGCATGGATTTGAGGGCGTTTTCCACCCCTTCGGTGACCTCCAGGGTGTTTGCGCCCGGGAATTTTTCGATCACCAGGATCAGGCCGGTGCCGTTTTCCAGCACTGCGTCACCGATCAAAGGCTGGTGATTTTCTGCCAGTTGGGCCACATCCCCGAGTTTCCAGGCCGTGCCAGGAATCGGGATGGTGGCCATGTCCTCCGCCGAACGGATCGGAAGCTCGTGGCGGATGGTCAGCCGCTGGTTGGGGGTGTCGATCCAGCCGGCTGTCCCCGGAGAGGACGCTTCCAGGTAACTGAGCGGAGAGACCCACAGCGCTTCTCCTGAGGCGGCGACCACCTGGTCCAGCGTGACACCGTGGTCGCGAAGCACATCCGGATCAACCAGCACCTGGAGCTGCCATTCCCGCTGCCCCCAGATCGCCACGTTTGCCACCCCGGGAACACCCAGCAAACGCGGGGCGATGTTCCAGCGGGCGAGCACGCTCATGTCGATCAAGGAGACTTGATCGGAGGACAGGCCAACCATCATGACCCGGTTGGTCGTCGAAAGCGGCTGGAGCATGGTGGGCGGCCTGGACACATTCGGCAGCGCAAAGGTCTGGGTCAGCCTTTCCTGTACCATCTGGCGCGCCCGGATCGGATCCGTGCCGGGCTCGAAAATCAGCAGAATGGAGGACAGACCGGAAACCGACTCGGAATAAATCTCGTCCAGCCAGGCCACACCGTTGAGCAGATCGGCTTCCAGCGGCACCGTTAGCAGGGCTTCAATCTCTTCGGCGGAAAGGCCCAGCGCTTCGGTCTGGATCTCGACCAGCGGCGGGTTGAATTCGGGATAGACATCCACCGCCATTTCCCGGACCTGTAGGATCCCGAAAATTACCAAAACCGCCGCCAGAACGAGAATTAGGTAACGCAAACGAAGGCTGGTACCAACAATCCATTGGCTCATGATCGTCCTCCTGAAAATTGGCTCGATGCTAAATGTATGGAATTACGGGGAATTGAAATTGGGAAAAGATAAGGAAAAAGAAAAATGACCGCAGACCCCCCATGCTCTTCCGATCCCTGGAAACAGCCACTTGAATCGATCTGTTCTGTAGATCGCACCCCGACCACCTCTCGTGACATAAAAAAAACCGGCCATAATGGGCCGGTTTCGCTGCTTGCTCCCCGGTGATGATGCCCTGGACGGGCACAGCGACCATAAAATTCAATCACCGGATCATAGCATCCCTCAATGCTCGTGACGAGGAGAACGTCACATACCCGTGCACAACTCGTGGCGCAGGCGCCTGCCGGCCGGAACCTGGACATCCAAACCGGTGTATCGAGTTCGACGGGATTATTCAATTGTCGTAAAACTGTTTCCTAACAAGACCGGGACCTGTCCTGGTCTTCAATGCTACTTTTTGATTATCCGCGCCCTTTTGTCATAACTGAATATAAGTAAATACAAATTCCATTGCAAATCTATTGCGGGATTTGTTAAAAACAGCTTACTATATGCCAAAGGCAAAGTCAACAAGGATTAATCAAAATAATGCTAAGATAATACCCCCGTACTAATCCCTGTTCTTGTGTTGAAAAATCTATGCCGGGCGGCCTGATCCGGATAGGTACTGCGGGCAGCCTTTCTCGTGGTATCCCCCGAACGGCCGGTCAGAAAAAAGGGCTTTTCCTGAAACCTCTGGAAAAGCCCTTTTGATGGTTTTCAACCGGGGGGAACTCAGTGCTGCAGGATCTGGGAGAGGAACAGCTTGGTGCGGTCCTCCTGCGGGTTGTTGTATATGTCCTCGGGGGACCCACTTTCGACGATATTTCCTTCGTCGAAGAAGAACAGCCGGTTGGCCACCGCACGGGCGAACCCCATTTCGTGGGTGACCACAAGCATGGTCATGCCGCTTTGGGCCAGTCCCGTCATCACGTCAAGCACTTCCTTGATCATTTCCGGGTCCAGGGCGGAGGTCGGTTCGTCAAACAGCATGATCTTGGGCTCCATGGCCAGGGCACGGGCAATCGCAACGCGCTGCTGCTGCCCGCCGGAAAGCTGGCCGGGAAATTTCCCCGCCTGTTCGGGAATTCCGACCCTGTTGAGCAGTTCCATCGCTTTGGCTTCCGCCTCCTCTTTTTTCTTCTTCCGCACTTGAATGGGAGCCAGAGAGACGTTTTGCATCACCGTCAGGTGAGGAAACAGGTTGAACTGCTGGAAAACCATGCCGGTCTCCTGGCGAATGGCTTCGATGTTGCGCACGTCATGGGTCAGTTCGATGCCGTCGACAACGATTTGCCCCTGCTGGTGCTCCTCAAGGCGGTTAATGGTGCGGATAAAGGTGGACTTGCCGGACCCTGAAGGGCCGAAGATCACGATCACCTCGCCTCGCTGGACCTCCATGCTGACGCCCCGCAGGGCATGGAACTCGCCATACCATTTGTGGACGTCACGGGCGATGATGATCGGGTCGCCATTGGTATTTGTCATCGTGGATTCTCCTTTTACCGACTTCCGACGCCCAATGTGCCCTCCAAGCGGCGGCTGGCGGAGGAGAGGGCGTAGCTGAACACAAAGTAAAACACGGAAATGAACAAAAAGACTTCCCGCTGGGTGCCGATATAGTTCGGGTTGGCGATCACGCCGCGGGCGATGCCCAGCAGGTCGAGCAGCCCAACCAGGGCGACCAGCGTGGTGTCCTTGAACAGGCCGATGAACTGGCCGACGATTGGCGGGATAACCGCACGCAGGGCCTGGGGCAGGATGATGAAGGTCATCGTCTGGAACCCGGAAAGCCCGAGGGCATGTGCGGCCTCGTACTGGCCGCGCGAGATGGACTGCAGGCCGCCGCGCACGTTCTCAGCCAGGTAGGCGGCTGCGAACATGGTGATCGGCACCATGGCGCGCACAACCCTGTCCAGGTCGATCCCTTGCGGGAGGAAGAAGTTCAGCATGACCTGGCCCATAAACAGCAGGCTGATCAGGGGCACACCGCGGATGAACTCGATGTACAGGATCGACAGGTTTCGCAGCACCGGCAAATTGGACTGTCGTCCCAGGGCGAGGATCACCCCGATGGGGAACGAAGCGACGATCCCGACGATGGCCAGGATCAGCGAGAGCAGCAGCCCGCCCCAAAGCCGGGTGGGGATGCTGATCGTCAGGCGCTGCCAGAAAGACAGGCTTTCCTCATTGTCGGGGGGGTATTGCAGTCCCAGGGTCAGGTCGGTACCGAAGACATTATCCCAGTAAAACCCGTTGATCAGGAAATAGACCAGGACGGGATACAGGACCATGGTGATGTTCGCCATCCGTTTGAGCCGGTCTCCGCCTCTTCTTCCCAGGAACCAGAATGCCAGCCCAATCACATCCAGCAGCAAGATTCGCCCTGCGATCCCGAGCGAATCGCTGAATGTGACCCCCGCCGGCCGCAGCCAGAGCGCAGCCAGGGCCAGGACCACCGGCACGGCCAGCAGCACGATGCCGATAGAGTTCGGTCTCCGGACATACACCCCCCAGCTCAGGCCGATGACGGCCGCAAGGACAAAGACCGCCAGCCCAAGGCGAAAGGCGTAATCCTCCATCCCTTCGATCGCGCTTGGGTACTGGCCCATCAGGAAAAGCCGCAAGTTGTTGGGCACCACAGCCCAGCGGGCTTCGGTCAGCGCCCAGTTCAGCATGCCGCGGATCACGATAAAAGCCAGCCCAAGTGCCAGAAAGGTCAGCAGCGTGTTGTACCAGTTGTTAAACAGGTTTCGCAGCACCCATCCCAGTGGCGTTGTGCGTTCCGAAGGAGGCGGCAGGATATCTTTTTGTGTTGTGTGTAATGTCGTCATGGCTACCGCTCCACCAGTCTTATCCGTTTGTTGTACCAGTTCAGGATCGCGGAAGTGAGCAGGCTGAAGGTCAGATACGTGCCCATCATGATGACGGTCATTTCGACCGCCCGGCCGCTCTGGTTGATGGTTGTGTTGTATACCTGGATGATATCCGGATAGCCTATAGCCGTAGCCAGCGAAGAGTTCTTGGTCAGGTTGAGGTACTGGCTGGTTAGCGGGGGGATGATCACCCGCATGGCCTGTGGGAAAACCACCAGCCGCAGGGTCTGAAAGCCGGTCAGCCCCAGGGCCCGGGAGGCCTCCACCTGGCCTTTGGAGACCGACTGGATGCCGGCCCGTACGACCTCCCCGATAAAGGCGGAGGTGTAGATCACCAGGCCGGAAAGCAGCGCCATGAATTCAGCGGACAGCGTGTTTCCCCCTTCGATGTTGAAGCCCGTCTCTGGCAGTGCGGGAAAATCGAGGTTCAGGGGGGACTGCGGCAGAACGATCCACCCAATCAGTGCAATGCCCAGAAACGTCAACAGGCTCCAGACGGTCACCAGCGGCATGCGCCCCGTGCGCTTGCCCTGCTGGGTGAGGAAATACCCCACGACGATGGCGGCCAAAATACCGAAACCGGCGAAGTAGAGCCAGGTGTTAAAGGTGTCAGTGGGGATCCCCCAAGGGACTGCCACTCCGCGTTGGCTGAGGAAAACCGGCCCTAACCGCACCGATTCCTGGACCTGCGGAAGCTGCAGGAAGAAGCCGCGATGCCAGAAGATCAGCAGCACCAGCAAGGGGATATTCCGCAAAACCTCGATATAGCCCATGGCCAGCCGGCTGACAAGCCAGTTGGTGGAAAGGCGGGACACTCCCACCAGGATTCCGAGCAATGTCGCGAAGATAATTCCCCAAAACGCGATCACCAGGGTGTTGATAATGCCCACGAGGTAAGCGCGAGCATAGGTGCTTGTTCTGGAGTATTCGATCAGGGTTTGGCTGATATCGAATTGAGATTCGATGCGCAAGAAATCAAAGCCAAGCGGGATGTCCTGGGCTTCCAGCCTGGTTAGCAAGTTATTGATCAGGCTGTATACCAACCAGATTACGATTCCGAATACCAGCACCTGGAAAAAAATATTCAGAAATCGCTCGTCCCGCCAAAAAGGCGTCGTTCCCTCCTGGGAAGTGTTTGCAGTCATGAAACATCCTCCTCCCATATAGCCCTGAAATGAATCAGGGTAGGAAAAAGGGGTGGGCAATCAAGTGCCCACCCCTTCAGTGGTTCGAGAACTATTTTATCGGCGGGGCATATATCAAGCCACCATTCGTGTACAGATTGTTCAACCCGCGCGGGATGAAGGTCGGGGTGTCCGGGCCCAGGTTGCGGTCGTAGAGTTCGCCGTAGTTGCCAACCTGGCTGATGATGTTGTAAGCCCAGTCGTTGCTCAGACCGAGTTTCGTCCCCATGTCGCCTTCCAGACCGAGCATGGTCTTGATAGCGGGGTCTTCACTGCTGGCGCGCATATCATCCACGTTGGCAGAAGTAACTCCGAGTTCTTCCGCGGCAAAGGTGGCATATACCACCCATTGCACGATATCGAACCATCGGTCATCGCCGTGGCGCACGAGGGGTCCCAGCGGTTCTTTAGACATGGCTTCGTCCAGGATGACGTGTGCGCTGGGATCGGCCATGATCGTGCGGCGGGAAACCAGGGCGGATTTGTCCGTGGTGTATCCATCGCAGCGGCCTTCCTCATACGTGCCGGCGACCTCGTCCGCGGTTTCAAAAACCAGCGGTGTGTACTCGATCCCGCGGGCGGCAAAGACGCTGGCCAGGTTGAGCTCGGTGGTCGTACCCGCAGAAACGCAGATCGTAGCGCCGTTAAGTTCATCGAGGCTGGTGATGCCGCTTTCCGCGCGCACCATCATACCCTGGCCGTCATAGAAAGTTGTGGCTGCAAAGTTGGCGCCCAGCTCGCTGTCACGGGTCAGGGTCCAGGTGGTATTGCGGATCAGCACGTCGATTTCGCCGGCCTGCAGCGCCGTGAAGCGCTCGGCGGCGGTCAGCGGGCGGATCTGAAACTTGGACGAGTCGCCAAAAACGGCGGCAGCGATCGCCTTACAAAAATCGATGTCAAAGCCTGCAAAGCTGCCGTCTTCACGCAGGAAGCCGAAGCCCGGAACGGACTGGTTACCGCCACAGATAACGGAGCCGCGCTCCATGATAGCGGCCAGGGTGTTGCCGGTGGGCGCCTCACTGGGTCCGCTATCCCCGCCTTCGACGGGCACTTCAACCGTAACGATCACGGTTTCAACCGCGCCGGGAGTGGCGCACCCGGCGACCAGCACGGCCAGGGCGAGGAATGCGGCAAATAGGAACAGGATTTTTCGGGACATAAGGTTCTCCTCCAAATGGTTTGGAATTTAGGTGGGGATTCAAAAAGAATTTATCCTCAATCTCCGATATTCACCTCCTAAGGCTGCAAATCAATGTGCAAATTTCCCCGTCCAAGCAAGGGGAGCGGTTATGGCGTTTTGTCCTGCGATAACACGATGAATAATAAATAATGATGGGAGCCCATTTTTGCCGATAGAGAAATGGCAATGGGGCTGTTTGGCCCGGGTGAACGGACCGGCACCCGGCCCTTGGCCGGCGAGATGAGGTTTACAAGCTCCGGCCCATAAAGGATTTAGGTGCCTTTTTTTCGACTTCTTACGATTCTCAATTATAGGGTAAATAAAAAGATCGGGCAAGATTTGCTAACGAATCTTGCGGTAGCCCAAACCAGCCATCCATTTGCGGTTCCCATCTGGATCCATTGCGGCCAAACCTGCATATAATTCCCTGGGAAATGTTAATTTTCAAAGGTGCAAAATGAAAATTTTATTGATGGGGGTCGGGATGCAGGGCCGTGCAGCCCTGTTCGATCTGGTGCGATCGACAGAGGTGGAACAGGTGATCGCCGTTGATATGGCGATGGATCGGCTTTTGGGTGAGGTCCCGGAGTTGGGGGACCCCCGGGTTTCGCCGCTCGCGCTGGATGCGGACGATACGGCCGCGGCCGCTGCCCTGATGGCACGGGTCGATGCTGTCATTCACCTGCTGCCCACCCGTTTCCGGCCA
This sequence comes from Anaerolineales bacterium, assembly GCA_041632295.1. GTDB lineage: Bacteria > Chloroflexota > Anaerolineae > Anaerolineales > JABWBV01 > DATDOR01. The sequence goes on from JBFKII010000010.1 coordinate 9,646, forward strand.
TCCCTGGCCAAGCTGGCGGTGACAAACGGCTGCCATTTTGTGGACGCCTCCTACGCCGATCCCGAGCTGGAATCGCTTGCAGATCTAGCCGCCGGGGAAGGCGTGGCGATCCTGCCGGAGTTCGGCCTGGATCCGGGTATCGACCTGGTCCTGACCGCCCGTGGCTTTTCAGAGCTTGACGAGGTGCATAAGATCCGCAGCTACGGCGCCGGGATCCCGGAAAAGCGAGACAATCCGCTCGATTACAAGATCTCCTGGACTTTCAAGGGTGTGCTTTCCGGCTACACGCGCCCCGCCCGCTTGCTGTCGAATGGCGAAGTGGTGGATGTGCCCGGCGATGAGCTCTTCCTGGCGAAAAACGTCCACCAGGTCACCATCGAGCCCCTGGGCAGCCTGGAAGCCTACCCAAACGGCGATGCCGTCCGCTACCTGGCCTGGATGGAAGACCCGAGTTCGGTCCGGGAGGCCGGCCGCTATTCCCTGCGCTGGCCGGGGCACAGCGAATTCTGGCGCCGGATGGTGTCGCTTGGATTTCTGGAAGAGGCAGCCATCGAAACCGGGGGGAGGCAGGTTTCCCCCCGGCAATTGGTCCATGACCTGCTGCAACCCCGCCTGCAGTACGGGGTGGGCGAGCGCGATATCGCCCTGGTGCGGGTGGAACTGGAGGGGAGGAGGGCGGATTCGCTCAGGCGACTGGTCTACCAGGTGATCGATTATGCCGATCTGGAGAGCGGGCTGACGGCCATGCAACGTACCGTGGGCTTTACGGCGGCCATTGGCGCTCGGATGATCTTGCGGGGGGAGATCAAAAAACGAGGTTTGCTCAACCCGCTCAGAGACGTTCCCTCCGGGGCGCTGATCACGGCGCTCAAGAAACGCGGGATCCGCGTCGAGCGGCAGGACACAATGCTGCTGTGAGTCTGTTCAGGTCCGGATGATATCGGCGAGCCGGGCGCCGGTCAGGTCGATGAGATCGTCCACGGCGATGCGGATGTCCAGCCCGCGCTGGCCGCCGGAGACGTAAATTTGATCGTACGCCCGGGCAAACTCATCGAGCACGACCTCGAAGCCCCGGTCGAGGAGGGCCAGCGGCGAGATCCCACCGGCCTGCAATCCGGTCAGCCGCTCCGCTTCACGCATCGGGGGTAAAGCGACTTTTTTCACACCGATCGCATTTCCAAGCGCCTTGACGTCCACTTCAGCCGGCCCGGGGACGAGAGCGAGGATTGGGCGCCCGCCTTCCGGCTGGACGAGTACGATGGTCTTGAAGACCTGTTCGGCCGGCACGCCCAGGATATCGGCCACTTCCACAGCGCTCAGCCGGCTGTCATCCGGCAGCTGCACCGCATCGAATGCGATGGCGCGAGATTCTAGCATCCGGATGACGTTGTTTCTCCGGTCCATCCGCGTTTAGTTCGAATTCGGGAGGCTGAGGGTAAACACCGCACCCCCCTGCGGGTGGTTGGCGGCTTCCAGCCGGCCGCCGTGCGCTTCGGCGATTCGCCGGGCGATTGAAAGGCCCAGGCCGGTGTGCCCCTCAGAGCGGGAACGGGATTTATCGGCGCGGTAGAAGCGTTCAAAGATATGAGGAAGATCTTCTTCCGGAATGCCCGGACCATTGTCATGGACGGTGAGCATAAATTCCTCTGATCCACATGCCAGGGAAAGCGTAACCCGACCGCCCTCAGGCGTGTGTTGCAGGGCATTGTCCATCAGGTTGGTGATAATTTGCTCGATCCGCCCGGGATCGACCAAGGCCCGGGGGCAGTTTTCCGCCAGGTCCTGCTGCAGCCGGATGGACCGTGCCATGAACGCGGGTTCCTGCAGGGCGGACATGCGCCGCAGAAGCGCCAGGAGGTCGGTCGGAACCCGGTCCAGTGGAAGCTGCCCGGCATCGGCCAGGGCAAGTGTCCGCAGGTCCTCGACCAGGCGCTCGAGCAACATATTTTGCTGCAGCACCGGATCCAGATGCTCTTTTTCGAGCGGGTACAGGCCGTCGCGCAGCGCTTCCAGGTTGGCCCGCTGGACGGCCAGCGGATTGCGCAGTTCGTGGGCGATATCGGCAGTCAGGGCCTTGCGCCTTTTTTCAGCCATTTCAAGCGAGGCCGCCATTTCATTGAACGTTTTGGACAGGGTGGCAATTTCATCCCTGCCGCGCGGTTGAACGCGTTGGGATAGGTCGCCTTCCGCCATTGCCGCGGCAGCACGGGTCAGTTCTCGGATCGGGCGCTGAAGGATGTAAGCCAGCCCGAAGGCCAGGCCCAGGGCGAAGACCCCCGCAATGGCTGCTGCGATCAGCGCGGAACGGTTAAGGCGGCTGAGCAGGGCCAGTTCGACCGCCGGCAAAACGGAAAAGCGGTTTTCTGGAAGGAGGTAGCCGACCTGTTCCCCGCGGTGATACAACGGAATGGCCTCCTCCAGTTCAGCTTCTGTCAGCGAAATTGGAAGTTCGGGCTCGCTGCCGTTGTCCAGAATGACCCTGCCGTCCGGACCGGCCAGCAAGATATTGTCACCGAGCCCCGGGGCGGGCGCCGGCCGCCCACCACCACCGTTGCCGTAACCGATGCCCGGCCGTGGGTTGCGGAAAATCCTATCCGCCCCCTGCCAGCTTCCGTAGTCCTGGTAATGCGCTTCCAGGGATTCGACCAGCCATTCGTTTCCTGAAAGCCCCCCCCGCTGGATGAACTGGCGCACCTCCCTCCCCGCTGCCAGGGCGGCGATGCCGACCACAGCGGCGGCCGTGATGATTACGATAGCGCTGAAGGCGAGGAACAGTCGAATACGCATGGCACAGAAATGAAGGGGCTAATCGTTTTCCTCGTGGGAAGCCGGGGAGCGGGCGAAGCGGTAGCCAACGCCAAAGACGGTCTCGATGTAGCGCGGGTTCTTGGGGTCGGTTTCGAGCTTCGAGCGCAGGTTCTTGATGTGGGCGTCGATCGTTCTTTCATACCCTTCGTAATAGGCGCCCTGGGTGATTTCGATCAACTGTGCGCGCGAAAACGCCCGGCCAGGCTGGCGCATGAATTCGGCCAGCAGGTTGAATTCGGTTGGGGTCAAATCCAGGGTTTCTTCCCCACGGCGCACCCGGTACGCCAGCAGGTCCACCTCTAGGTCGGCGGCGCGCAGAATTTCCGGTTCTGCCGGTCCGGCGAGGGAGCGGCGCAGCAGTGCCCGCACCCGGGCGACGATCACCCGCGGGGAAAAAGGTTTTGGAACGTAATCATCCGCGCCGATCTCCAGGCCGATCAACTGGTCGGCCTCGTCCACCCGGGCGGTCAGCATCAGGATCGGGGTATCGGAAGTGCGCCGGATCTGTTGGGCGACTTCGAGCCCATCCATGCCGGGAAGGTTCAAATCCAGAATGACCAGGTCCGGCTTCTTGTGCGCCCAGGTCGACAGGCCGGTGTCCCCCCGGTAGGCGGTGAAGACTTCAAATCCGGACTTCTCGAGATAAATGCGCAGCACTTTGACCAGTTCTGGCTCGTCTTCGATAATGAGGATGGTAGGCATCGAATGTGTAGGTTGGGGTTGAGGATTTCGGATCGCCGAACTCAGTTCGAGGTCTCAGTCAAACTGAATGCCAAGGTGGAAGGAGGCGGCGTAAGCGTCTTCGCCCCTGCCGGCCTCCAGAATCAGGCGTGGGTCGAAGATCCGGTCCTGGGAGTTGAGGGTGTTGCGCGCCCCCCTTTCGGTGTAGGGCGCCTGGGAAAGCACTTCGTCCGAAAGTGTATCATCGAAAAACAGTTGGGAGACAAACACCCGGCTGGCGTCAATTCCGTCGTAATGCACCTTGAAATGGATATGGATGCAGCGGCCCGAATACCAGCCAGGATAAATGGTTGTGAAGGCGACTTTCCCGGCCGAGTCCGATGTCTGGTAGCCGCGCAGGAATTTCTGGTCGCGAGCGTCGACACCTCGATCGGACACGCCCGAATAAACCCCCATTGCATCACAGTGCCAGACCTCCACCCTGGCGTTTTCCAGGGGCAGGCACCCGGCCGCCGAGACCTGGGACACAAGGATTTGCAGGTGCAGAGGGACCCCCTCCTTGACGAGGCCAGTGGCCGGATCGGAGCGGATGTCCGACCGATTGAAATCGGCGTCCACGTAAAAAGGGCCCTCTGCCAATTCAGGCTGGACCACACAGGAGGGGACCTGTGTGGTGTTTTCAGCTGCTGTCACCTGAGTGCTCTGCGCAATATTCAGCCTATCGGGTTCTATTGCAGTGGGAACCTCGGGCGCGCAAGCGGCCAGGAAGCTGGCTCCGGAAAGACCGAGCAGGCCGAGGACTTCTCGCCGGGATAAAACCCTTCCAACAGGCAGGTCATCATTTTCCATAAAAATGGCTCCATTTTATGTTAACTTGAATAATGTTTTAGGATCCTAATTTCTCAAACTTGTCACCCTGAGCGACTGGAAGGCATGTCCTGAGCGGTAGCCGAAGGAAGCCGAAGGGTCTCCACCTTGCCAGATCGAGATCCTTCCACTCGCTTCGCTCGGTCAGGATGACAGCATAGGCGAATATGATTGTTATCCGTTTTTCACATTATGTTAGGGTATCAAAAAGCGGATACCGGCGGTCGAATCTGCCGATATCCGCTCGAAGTTCGTGCGTCATTTGGTATCTAAAACTCTGCAGCCTCGCTGTCACTGGGGGAATCATCTGGGTTCAGCGGCTGCGGGCCAAAGGGGCCGAACCCGTGCCGGCCGTGGCCACGGCCGGGCCCGTGAAAGCCCGGGGATCCGAACCCTTCAAAGCCGTTTTCCAGAATCTGCTGGATCCGCTCGATCATCATGTCAGCCTGTTCCTGGTTAATCTCTCCAGCTTCCAGTGCAGCCTGGATGGCGGCGATGCGAGCGTCTGCGATCGCCTGGGCAAACGTCTCCGCTGTGAAGCCCTGGCTTTCCAGTATGCTTTCGAAAGTTTCCCCATTTTTCAGGCGGCTGTGGAACTCTTCCATGGTCAGGCCCAGGACTTCCTCCAACACGCCCGCCGTTCCCATCTCGAACCCGCCGTGCTTGTGCGGTCCGTGAAATCCGCCCATCGGCCCGCCTGAAGGTTGTCGAAAGGGCTTCCCCTGCAAAACGTCGGCCTGTTCCTGCGTAATCACTCCGTCGCTCACGGCATTTTCCAGGGCTTTTTGGTGTGCTTCTTCAATCCGCAATTGGAAATCCTCCACCGTGAACCCCAGTTCGGATGCGATATCCAGCAGCGATTCCCCTGACTCCCGGCGGGCCTGGTAGTCTTCGAGGGTCAGTCCGAACGCTTCCGCAATCGCTGTCTCCATGTATGGGCTGAGTGGGCCATTCTGGTTTCCCCGGCGGTGTTCCATCGGAGCGCCCTGGACCCGGTCGAATGCCGGGTGTGGATCTCCGGAGATCACTTCGCGCAGAGACAGCCCATTGGCACGGGCCACGCCGTATCCGGTGACCCCCAAGGCGAAGATGCCGATCACGGCCAAGGTAAGGGCGAGCAAACCTTTTCTCATTAAATGCCTCCACTTCCTGATGCACGCCTTCCGGCGCTTTTATGCTGGCTACATGGTAACTGATAAATTTGAAGAATTTGTGAATGCCGGCGCTATTTGGATCCGACCATCCGCCGCAGGGTGGACTTGGGGGACGCACCGCCCGCCTCGGCGATCAGGCCTCGCAGATCGAAGATCTGGTCGCGGATGGCGGCAGCTTTTTCGAATTCCAGGGCCAGCGCGGCTTCTTTCATTTTCTCTTCAAGCTCTGCGACCAGATCCTCTAACTCGCCGGTCGGCAGCAGTTCGGCGCCTTCCACCTGATACTCCGGCCGGTTCTCGTACACCGCCTGGGCGGAAACCCGCTCCGTCAGGTCGTGGATTTCCTTCACAATCCCGACCGGCGTGATGCCGTGCTGTTCGTTGTAGCGGACCTGTTTTTCCCGCCTGCGGTTGGTCTCTTCAATCGCCCGCTGCATCGAATCGGTAATCCGGTCTGCATACATGATGACCTGGCCGTTAATGTGCCGGGCGGCCCGCCCGATGGTCTGGACCAGGGCGGTGTCCGAGCGCAGAAAACCTTCTTTATCGGCGTCGAGGATGGCGACCAGGGAGACTTCAGGCAGGTCCAGGCCTTCGCGCAGCAGGTTGATTCCGACCACCACATCGAAGACCCCCAGGCGCAGGTCGCGCAAAATGCCGATCCGCTCGAGGGTGTGGACCTCGGAGTGCAGATAATGGACCTTAATGCCCAACTCCAGCAGGTAATCCGCCAGCTTTTCGGCCATGCGCTTGGTCAGGGTGGTGACCAGGACCCGCTCCCCGCGCTCGGTTCGCTCGTAGATTTCTCCCACCAGGTCATCGACCTGGCCGGCCGTAGGGCGCACTTCCACTTGCGGATCTACCAGGCCGGTCGGGCGGATGATCTGCTCGACGACCTGGTCTGCTCGCGCCATTTCGTAGGGTCCCGGGGTGGCTGATGTGTAGATCACATAGCCCATGCGGTTTTCAAACTCTTTGAAATCCAGGGGCCGGTTGTCCAGGGCGGAAGGCAACCGGAAGCCGTACTCAACCAGCGTTTCCTTGCGCGAGCGGTCGCCCCGGTACATGCCGCGGATCTGGGGGACAGTCATATGCGATTCGTCCAGGATGAGCAGGTATTCCGAGGGCAGGTAATCCACCAGTGTCCAGGGAGGCGATCCGGGTGATCGTTGATCCATGTGGCGGGAATAATTCTCGATCCCTGCGCAGGTTCCGGTCTCGCGCAGCATTTCGAGGTCGTAGCGAGTGCGCTGCTCGATGCGCTGCGCTTCCAGGAACATCTCGTTTTCTTTAAAATATGCCAGCCGCGTTTCCAGTTCCTCCTCGATGCCGCGGATGGCCGCCTGCAGTTTCTCCTCGTCGGTGACGAAATGCTTGGCCGGAAACAGGTTGATCTTGGAATGCTCCTGAAGCAGTTCGCCGGTCATGGGATTGAGTTCGATAATGCGCTCGACCTCATCCCCCCAGAAGGCGATCCGGTATATCCTATCGTCCTCGTAGGCAGGCGCCAGCTCAAGCGTATCTCCCCGCACCCGGAAATTGCCGGGGCGCAGTTCGAGGTCATTGCGCTGGTAGTGGCTCTCCACCAGCTGGCGCAGCAGTGCGTTACGGCGGTAAATCAGGCCGACCTCCAGCGGGATGACCCCTTTGTAGTAGGCCTCCGGACTGGCCAGCCCGTAAATGCAGGAAACCGAAGCAACGATCACTACGTCTCGCCGGGACATCAGAGATGCGGTCGCCGCCAGACGCAGCCGGTCGATCTCTTCGTTGATGTCGGTCTCTTTTTCGATATACAGGTCCCGCTTGGGGACGTAGGCTTCAGGCTGGTAGTAATCGTAATAGCTGACAAAATATTCAACCGCGTTGTGTGGAAAGAAATCCCGGAATTCGGCGTACAGCTGGGCGGCAAGGGTCTTGTTGTGCGCCATGACCAGCGCCGGCATTTGCAGCTCCTGAATGACCCGAGCGATGGTGTGCGTCTTCCCTGTGCCAGTAGCCCCAAGGAGTACCTGGTGCTTGAAACTCTGGCGGATGCCCTCAACAAGCTGATCGATGGCTTCGGGCTGGTCTCCGGAAGGCTGGAACGGGGAGTGGAGATCGAAATTCATGGGGAGTGATGGGGTAAGGGAGTATCTCTGAAGAGATCAGGATAATTGGGTCGATTCTGTGACAATTATAGAACGGATGTTGTAATTATATCGCGGAAATGGACCGGTACAGACGGGTTCCGGTTATGAAACATTGCATCCTGGTTTCTGCTATGGACTCCTGCGACCCTGTGATCCCGGGCAAACGGCCCAGCTCCTCCGGTTCGGGACGAATCCATGGACTCAGGAAAGGCCAAAGCATATTCCTGGTTATGAACTTTAGGGAGCGTTCGCACAATGCTCTTCGGAGCCTGACTGCAAGAGGACCTGCTTACCCTTCCACGAGAATAATTCCGGCGAAAGTTCGGCCAGTGCTGACCCGGCATTCATGTACGGATGCGGAAGGATTGGCATAGCATTTAGATTTCGCAATCCCCCAAAACGGGTCCAAAAAACCGAAGCTTTCCAGGCCAGGGCTCAGTAGAAATCCTCGATTCCGTATCCAAACTGCTTGTTCTGCCCGGTCATGTGAATCAGGTGGTTGAGCCGCTTTTCGAATTCCTGCGGCCGCCTGCGTGCGTGATCGATATAGGCAATCCGAATGCGCTGGTAAGCTGGAGAAAAGTGGCGGAAATTTTCCCAGACAACCGGGTGAGCCTGAAGTGCCTTCACCAGGTCTTCCGGGAAGACAAATTCCTGGGTGGCAATTTCCCTTGCGGCAGGCACCAGTTCGGGGATGATCTTGTCCTGGTCCAGCAGCCGGCGGATGCGCTCGATGTTGGTCTGTGAGTGCGCGCTCCTTGGATTGCGCGGAGTGAAGCGCTGGGCGACATGGTCGGCATCCAGCGTTTTGTTGATGCTGTCGATCCAGCCGAAACACAGCGCTTCTTCGACGGCAGCATGGTAGGGGATGCGAGGCAGTCCGGTGTGTTTGCGAGCATAGACCAGCCAGGCCTGCACGGCCGTTTGGTGGTTTGCCGCCAGCCAGGCGCGCCAGGCCACGCGGTCGTTGAGATACAGAAGATTTGGAAATTGGTCCGCCATGCGAAGGCACCCGACGCTTCCGGCTAAGGCCGTACGTATATCGGATTGCTGAAAATCCAGCCGCGCCGTTTCCCAAGGAATTCTTTGTGTGCCTCCAGACGGAACACGCCCGGTTCGGTAAGATGGACGACCAGTGCTTCCCGATCATCCCAGGTCTTGAAGGGGGTCCCGTCTCGCAGCAAAACGCATTCCGCCCGGTCGGGCAATCTCACCTGGAGCGTGACCCCGGATCCCAGCTGGACCTCATCTCCCATCTGGATCTGGCCTTTCCCACCCTGCCCGTAAAAACGGAACCCGCGTGTCGGGGCGGGCAGATCATTGCCGATAAAACAGTGGCCCCGCCGCAGCGCGGTCAGCACCTGCTTTGCGTCGCTTTCCGCCTCCCCTGTGAGCGCCTCCGGCAGCAGAACGTGCGTGTTGATGCTGCGAAAATGGGTTGCGTAGGGGAAGATATCGCGCCGCAGAGGCCCCATCCGGCCCGGCAGATTGTGCGCATCGGATCCCCCGACGGCCACCACGCTCTTGCCTGCTCGCAGCAGCTGGTCCCACATGGCCAGCATCTCCTTGGGAGGGCCATGTGGCACGCGGTTGGGATTAAGCGCATACCAGACGGCGTGCATCCGGCTCTTGAGAAGCGACTTGAATTCGCTCAAACCGTTCCACAATTCCACGCCTGTGTATCCTTCCACATTCCAGTCCTCCCACGTGATGGCGGTCTCGCGGAAGGTCTTGTTTTCGGTGTCAAAGGGGTGCGCCAGAAAACAGATCCCCCCTGCAGCGCGCACCCCGTCAATCAGTTGCTGCGGGTCATCGGCCAGCTCAGCCAGCTCCTGGTATGCACCGAATACAAGCAGGTGGTTTTTTTGCGGGATGCGGGCCTGGTCGTGGATCTCCTCGCCGACCAGAAGCAGCACACGTTTTCCCTCCTCGTTGAAATAACGTTCCGGCCCGTCCACCCAGATATTGTGATCGGTTACGATAACGACGTCCACGCCGCAGCGCATGGCCGCATGGGCGATATCGCGGTGGGATCCGTGCCCATCCGAATAGCGGGTGTGCATGTGCAGATTGACGGTGATTTCTTCCATCCCGATCGGCCTCGAATGAATTTGGGGTGCGGCGAACCGCCCGGTTCCGCTCCAATTTTTGAAAAAAAGCCAGGCCTTGCCCCCAATTCGCGCGACTTGACTTCACCTGTCCCTGAACGTATAATCCGCCTGCTTTGGAAGCAAGCAAGGAGCTCAAATGGACACCTTTTTGAATATTTCGTTAATTATAGTCTCGATCGCCCTGATCGCTGCTGTGGTGCTGCAGAGCAAAGGCGCCGGGCTGGGCGGGCTGACCGGACAGGATGCCGGGGCTGGATTTTCCGCCCGTCGGGGGATCGAGAAAACCCTGTTCCGTGTCACGATTGTTTTCAGTTTTATCTTTTTTATTCTGATTTTCGCTTCGGTACTCACCCGGGGCTGATTTCCCCTACCGTTCGGGAGCCGCACCCCCATTTTCGGTGCCAGGCCGCCGAATTTTGCCGGTTCCCTGCAGGAAACCCTGACCACCGGGGGCGCGTCGCGTCCCTTTTTTCTTTTATCAATCGCCCTTCATGAAAAGACTGCGTTGGCAAATCCTGATCGTCATTCTGGCGCTGGCGGCCATTGCCGTCATCCTGCTGACCCAGCGCCGGGCGGAGCAGGCCGCAGCGCCGTCAGCTTCGAGCACCGAAGTTGCCGTGGGTCCGCAACCGATCAGCGGCGGGATTTACACCGAAGGGCTGATAGGCAGCCCCAGCCGGCTGAATCCCGTGCTGGACTTCTACAACAGCGTGGATCGGGATGTCAACCGGCTGATTTACAGCAGCCTGCTGCGATTCGACGACCGCGGCCTGCCCGTCACCGACCTGGCCGAATCCTGGGGGATCTCCCAGGACGGCACGGTTTACAACTTTTCTATCAAGGAAGGCGCCCGCTGGCATGATGGGGAGGCGGTGACCAGTGAAGATGTGGCCTTTACCGCCGGATTGCTCAGCAGCCCGGACCTGCCCATCCCCGAGGACATCCAGGCATTTTGGGAGGACATCGAGGTGAAGGCGCTGAATCCTCAGCTGGTGCAGTTCACACTGCCAGAGCCTTTCGCGCCGTTTTTAGATTATGTCACCTTCGGGATCCTGCCCGAACACCTGCTCGCGGAGATGGAGCCGGAAGCGATCATCGATGCTGACTTCAACCTGGCGCCGGTCGGCAGCGGCCCATACCGTTTCGACCGCTGGCTGGCCGATGAAGATCGTATCGAGGGCCTGGTCCTGAGCGCTTTCGATGATTATTACGGCCCACCGGGATTTATCGATCAGATCGCTTTTCTGTATTTTGACTCACCCCCGGATGCACTTTCCGCCTACCAGGCGGGGGAGATCCTGGGTATCAGCCGGATTTCGAACCAGGTCTTGAACAGCGCGCTCGCCGAGCCGGATCTCCGTTTTTACACCGGGCGACTTCCGGAGATGTCTATCCTGCTCTTCAACCTGGACAACCCAGAAAAAGCGTTTTTGGGGGAAATGGAAGTGCGCAAAGCTTTGATGCACGGTCTCAACCGCCAGCGCATGATCGACACTTTGCTGATGGGGCAGGGCATCATCGCACGGGGTCCGATTCTGCCGGGCACATGGGCGTTCTATGACGGCATCGAACTCCCGGGATATGACCCGGATGAGGCCATCGACATCCTGCGATCGATCGACTTCATCATCCCCGCCGAAGGCGGGCGCATTCGCGCCCGGGAAGGGGAAATGCTGGCATTCACCCTGCTTCACCCGGAGGACGAACAGAACGCTGTCCTGGCGCAGTTCATCCAGCAAAGCTGGCTGCAAATTGGGGTCGATGTGACGCTTGAAGCGGTGCCATACGAATCCCTGATCGATAGCAGGCTGTCTCGCCACATCTATGACGCCGCGCTGGTCGACCTGACCCTGTTCCGCTCGCCGGATCCCGATCCCTACCCGTTCTGGCACCAGGCGCAGATCACCGGTGGGCAAAACTATGCCGCCTGGGACGACCGGCCGGCGAGCGAATACCTGGAGCAAGCCCGCCTGACCCTGGACCTCGAGGAGCGCACCCGCCTGTACCGCAATTTCCAGGTGCGCTTCGCCCAGGAGCTGCCCGCCATCCCCCTCATCCATCCGGTCTACACGTACGCGGTCGATGACCAGGTCCAGGGGATCCGCATGGGACCGGTGTTCGATTCGAGCGACCGCCTCGCCCAGGCCTTCACCTGGTTCCTTTTGGAGCAGGAAGAGAATTAAGGCGCTGGTTCTACCGAGTAGATTTCCCGGTAAATACTGAACAATTCGTACACCGCCCGGATATAGCGGCGGGTTTCTTCGAAGCGGACAACTTCCAGGTACAGGTCCGGATCCCCCTGGGCCAGCGCCAGCCAGGCGGCGGCGTTGCCGGGACCGCCGTTGTAAGCGGCCAATGCGGCGTAAAGGTGCAGCGCCTGCTCCTCTCCGCCTGCAACGAAGAAATCGCGCTGCTGAGAGAGGTATCCGACCCCGAAGCGCACGCTGACAAGCGGGCGGTACAGGTCCTCGGCGGTGTAATCCGGCGGCCAGCCCATGTTTTGGGCGATACCGGCACCGGTCTGAGGGATGATCTGCATCAGGCCGCGCGCCCCGGCACTGGAGCGGACGTAGCCTTCAAACAGGCTTTCCTGCCGCATCACGGCGTACACCAGAAGCGGGTGTACATTTTTGGACTCTGCTTCCGGGAGGACGAGCTCACGGTAATACGTCCCGAACCGGATGCGGTTGAACCAGGGTGGGGCGTTGAGAGAAGAGGCGTCGTCCATGCCTGCCAGGTCGAGCACCCGGCGGGCCGAAAATATAGCCGTGCGGTACATCCCGATTTCTTCCAGGTAATCGGCCAGTAAAAAATTGAGGCGGGCGTTGGATTGAATGTCCTGCCGCAGCGATTCAAACTCTCCCCGGGCGCGTTCATAATCCCCCAACCGCCAGAAGGCGGTACCGCGCAAAAAGCGGGCATCCTGGACCAACGGGCCGGGTGCACGCAGGTCGACCTCTTCAGGCAGGGAAAAAGACAGCCGCATCCAGCCTTCCGCGAACTCCCGTTCCGCCTCCTGGTCCACATCCAGCGTGAAATTATCGGGGTATGCAAACGGCGTGCGGTCGAGAAGCACGTCCGCGGCACGCTCGCTGTAATAGCCGGTCGGATCGAGGCGCGCGGTTTGCTCGAATGCCTCCCGGGCATCATCCAGGCGGCCCAGCGCGAGCAGGGTTTTTCCTATCCAGAATCCCGCCTGGCTGCGTTCAAATAGCCCCGGCAATTTTTGGGCGGCGATCTGGAAGTTCTGCAAAGCCGGCTCAAAAGAACCGATGCGGTAGCGCGTGACCCCCGCCAGGAAACGAGCCTGGTAAGCGCGGTCGAACAGGGGATATTCGAGGTCCACCCGCTCCCAGAGTTCGGCCGCCCGCAGCAGTTGCCCACTTCTCTCCGCGATCTGTGCAGCAAAATACAAAAATTCCGGGGCGCGCCCATGCTCCGGGAACCGGGCGACGAAGGTCAGGTAGGTCTGCATGCCGTCTTCGATCTGATCTTGAAAAGCCCATTGGGTATCGGCGATCTGCTCCCAGGCGTCGTCCCAGTATGGGTCGGAGGCTTCGTGGGTTTGAATCAGATCCTGCCACTCGGCGATCGCCTCTGGGTAGGCATCGATAGCTCGCAGGGACAGGGCTTTGAAATAGTGGGCGATCCCGGTGTGATCGTCCGGTGCGGAGATGAGGTAGCGGTCAAAGGCAAACACCGCCAGGCTGTATTCACCGGCATAATAATCCACCAGGCCTCGTTGCAGCTCATCCACCTCCTGTCCGGCGTCGAGCAGGCGCAGCAGGGCGATATAGGCATCATATGCCCGGGGAAACCTGGCGATCGATTCTCGGTACAGGTCAAATGCCTGATCCGCCTCCCCCAGCGCGGCGAGCATTTCTCCCCGTTTGAGGGCCATGGCGGCTCGTGTGAAGTCGTTTGTCGTACCGGCGGCGATTTCCGTGTACAGGGCGAGGGCGGTGGTGGCGTCACCCCCGACGGCATACGCGTCGGCGATGCGGATGCGCAGGGTTTCCTCCGAGCCGGGCAGTTGCGGGCTGTTGAGGGCCGTGTTGAAAGCCGTCACCGCTTCCAGCGGCCGTCCGGCTGCCAGCAGTGCTTCCCCACGCAGTTGCTGGATGTAGGCGTCCAGCACGCCTGGCTGCAGCTCGAGGTGGCGCTGGTAGGCAAGGGCGGCTTCATCGTAGCGCACCAGGTCGGCCAGCACCCGGCCGATGAAATAATGCGCTTCGGGGAGAATGGAAGACCCAGGATATTCGTCGACCAATTTTTCCAACGTGGAGAGCGCCTCACGGGTGTTTCCCCGAATCCATTGGGTTTTCCCGATGCCCAGCAAAGCCGCGGCGGCTTCTTCGGGAGGAGGGGCGCTCTCAAAAGCGCTGATGAAGGCGCTGAGCGCTTTTTCGTAGTCCCCGTAGAACAATGCCTGCTCGGCGTTTTCAATGCGCACGGCCGGCGCCAGAGTGGGAACCGGCGTGGGTACCGGTGTCGGGCTGGGCGCCAGGGTGGGAGACGGGGACGGCAAAGGGATCGCCGTGGGCGCAGGCGGTTCCATGAAGGGAAGCTCGAAAGGCAGGCCGCAGCCCGCCAGCGCGAGCAGACACGAAAACAGGGTGAGGGAAAACACCCAGTGGAACATCCGGACGGGCTTCCGGCGGGGTAACGGGCGGTTGCCAAATCGCTGGTCAGCGGGCATTGCAGGACAATAACAGCACGGGTTTTGGCTGTCAATCCTGATTTGGATGCGTATAATACAACCTGGCACCGATGAATATTCAAGAATGGCTGCAAACGAATTTAGGCATCTCGATCCAGACGCAAGGCAGCATCCTGCTCTCCCTGGTCATCGTTGTGGTCGTCTGGCTGCTGCGGAAGGCGCTATTGCGGGTCACGGCGCGCGCCGAAATGGACGTGCGCTCCCGCTACCTGTGGGAAAAAGGCAGCCAGTATGCTTTCTTCATCATCCTGGCCCTCACGCTGGGCCCGATCTGGCTGGGGCAGGTCGGCAATTTTGCCACCTACCTGGGTTTGATGGCGGCCGGCCTGGCTATCGCCCTGCAGGAACCGCTGACCGACCTGGTAGGATGGGCTTTTATTCTGCTGCGGCGCCCTTTCGCAGTGGGGGATCGGATTGAAGTCGGGGAAAATAAAGGCGATGTGATCGACATCCGCATGTTCCAGTTCTCGATGCTGGAAGTCGGAGGCTGGGTCGAGGCTGACCAGAGCACCGGACGCGTGATCCATGTTCCAAACGGTTCGGTCTTCAGGCGTGATGTGATCAACTACAGCCAGGGCCTGGACTATATTTGGGATGAATTGCCGGTCCGGATTACTTTCGAAAGCGACTGGGAAAAGGCCAAGGCCGGCATTCTGCAGATCGGAGAGGCCCACAGCCCTGAAGTGAGCGATCGGTCCGCCGAGCTCGCCCGGGATGTGACCGGCGGATTCCATATCAGCTACCAGACCCTCAGCCCCGCCGTGTTTACGGATCTGCGCGAATCGGGGGTGCTTCTAACCCTGCGATATCTGGTGGAGCCCCGCAGGCGCCGGGTAGTAAAAGAAGCGATCGTGGAGGATGTCCTGCGGCTGGTCAACGCTCATGAGGATCTGCAGTTTGCCTACCCGACCATGCGGCAGGTCCTGACCGATCGAAGGCAGGCTCGACCAGTCGATTTATGAAGGCGATAAAGGGAGCCCAATGGAGATATTGACGAACATATTTTTCTGGCTGTTTGCAGGAGGGACTCTGGGAGCCCTGGTTTCGGTCCGTCTGGCGCGGCGTTTTCAGGAGCGGGCGGCTTTTGCGGAATATCCCGAGGATCAGGAAAAGTTCGAGTTTCGCACCAAGATTTTTTACGTAATTTTCGCGGTCTTTTTATTGGCCGGCCTGAGCGGGCTGGGGGTGTCCGCATTCCAATTTATCTCCGGCCGAGGCGGGCTGGCCTTGCCGCAGGTGCTCACCGAGAATCCCGGATCCGCTCCGACTGCAGATTCCGCATCGACCCCGGAATCCACCGAACCAGCTCCGGAGCCAACCCAAACCGGGTTCGTGGCTGAGACGACCCCGACTGAAGAACTCCCTGAACCGACGGCGACCCCAACAAACCCCCCCGGCGTGCTTGGGCCACGAGTGATTGGCAACACGGAATATCAGGGAGCGAATATGCGCGCGCAACCCTCGGTGGACGCTCCGATCCTGGCCAAGCTGCGGAACGGGACCGAAGTGCTGATGCTCGATTCCCCCAGCCAGGAGGGCGATGGGTTTGTCTGGCACCGGGTCCAGCTTGAAGACGGAACCACCGGTTGGGTCGTGAAATGGTACCTGCTGGAGGAGCCCTTGGAGTTCAACCCCTAGCCACAAGGCGTTCTCAAAGTCCGTTGACAAAAGAGCCTGTCGCTGGTTGAGTAGACCGCGAAGCGGCCGTATCGAAACCGAGACCTGTGCTGAGCTTGCCGAAGCAACGGCGGAAAACTGGGTTTCGACAGGCCCTTCGACGGGCCCTTCGACAGGTTCAGGACAGTCTCAGGGCAGGCCTTTCGATTGCACTCAGGGCAGGCTCAACCAGCGTTTTCCGCCAGGTTTCGCGACTTTGAGAAAGCCATGCCCCTAGCCAGCGCCAACTTTGACAAAGCCCCGCCTGCATGATACACTTCCGCCGCCCTCAAGGGCCTGACGCTCTCAGCCCGAGGGCGTTTTTGTGTGCTAGAAGGAGACTTTGGGCGCGGCGGACGCAATCGCGCAATTTTGGCCGCCGCTGCCAGGAAGAGAGATGAGAACCGTTTTCTGGGATGATGAGACCGGCCATGTGAAAATGATCGACCAGCGCCTGCTGCCGGGCGAATTCATCGTCAATACCTACGACGACTACCGCAAGCTGGGCCAGGCGATCACCGACATGGTGGTGCGGGGTGCCCCGGCCATCGGGGCTGCGGCCGGCTTCGGCCTCGCACTGGCGGCCCAGGCTTCGAATGCCAGCGACCCGACCGCCCTGCGGGCCGAATTGAAGAACGCCTCGGAGGTGCTGCACTCCGCCCGTCCAACCGCCGTGAACCTGGGATGGGCGCTCAAACGCATCCTGCGCATTGCGGCGGGGGTGGATGGGAGTGCGAATGAGGTGCGCCGGGTAGTGCTGGCGGAGGCGAAGCGCATCGCCGACGAAGACGTGGCGATCAACCAGCGCATGGCTGCCCACGGGGCGGCGCTGATCGATGACGGGGACACCGTGATCCACCACTGCAACACCGGCGCCCTGGCGACAGTCGATTGGGGTACCGCCCTCGGCGTGATCCGCATGGCCCACGAAAAAGGAAAGCGCGTGCATGTCCTCGTCGATGAGACCCGGCCAAGGCTGCAGGGGGCCCGCCTGACCGCCTGGGAGCTCGAACAATACGGCATACCTTACGAGATCATCAGCGATAACGCGGCCGGATTTTTTCTGCGCAGCGGCCAGGTCCAGAAATGCTTCGTCGGTTCCGACCGCACCGCAGCCAACGGGGATGTGGCCAATAAAATCGGCACCTACATGCTGGCGCTGGCCGCCCGGGATAACCAGGTCCCGTTTTACGCTGTGGTGCCCACCTCCACCGTGGACCTTTCGCTGGAAAGCGGGGAGCTGATCCCGATCGAGGAGCGCCCTGCGCATGAAGTGCTGGATCTGGAAAAATCCGGCCGGCTGGTCACACCGGAAAATGCCCGCAGCCTGGGCAAGGCGCGCAACCCGGCCTTCGACGTCACGCCCGCCCGCCTGGTCACCGGTATCGTGACCGAAAACGGCGTTGCCTACCCACCCTTCCGTGAAAATCTCAAGCGCATGGTGGAAGCCTGATCCCTCCTATGGACATCGTACTCGCCGGCTCGATCGCATTTGACTATCTGATGAAGTTTCCGGGCAGGTTTTCCGAGCATATCCTGCCCGATAAACTGGACCGCATCAGCCTTTCTTTTCTGGTCGAGTCCCTGGTGCGGCAGCGCGGCGGGGTGGCGCCAAATATCGCCTATAATATGGCGCTTCTGGGGGCCCGGGCCCGCCTGTTCTCGACAGTCGGGGAGGATTTCGAGGACTACGGCGCCTGGTTATCCTCCCTGGGGATAGACACTTCCCTGGTGCGGGTCGTCGACGGGGTGAACACAGCCTCTTTCTTCGCCAACACCGATCGGGACAACAACCAGATCGCCAGTTTTTACCCCGGTGCGATGGGATACGCAGCCGAGCTTTCCTTTTATGACCTGGAAGGACCGCACCCGGACCTGGTGGTCATTTCACCCACCGATCCGGCTGCCATGGGGAATTACGTGCGCGAGTGCCAGGAGCTTTTTATCCCCTACGTGTACGACCCCAGCCAGCAGATCGTTCGTCTGTCGGCCGACGACCTGCGCCGCGGGGTCGAAGGTGCCAGGGCGCTGTTCCTCAACGAGTACGAATTCAGCCTGCTTCAAAAACATACAGGCATCACCCCCAACGCGATCCGCGATCAGGTCGAGTTCCTGGTTGTGACGCTGGGGGCCGAAGGCGCCCGAATTTATTCTGGGCCGGACGAATTCCTGATCCCCACTGTGCCGCCCCGCAAAATGGTCGACCCGACCGGTGTTGGTGATGCCTTTCGAGGCGGCTTTCTGACCGGATTTTCCCGCGGCTGGGACCTGGAAGTATGCGGTCACCTTGGGGCTCTATCGGCGACCTACTGCCTTGAGGC
Organism: Anaerolineales bacterium; assembly: GCA_041632295.1. GTDB lineage: Bacteria > Chloroflexota > Anaerolineae > Anaerolineales > JABWBV01 > DATDOR01. Next base: position 28,093 of record JBFKII010000010.1, read on the forward strand.
CGGCGGACCGCAAAGCCAGCAGTACACGCGCAGCGAATATGTCCGGCGTTTTCGTGAGCATTTCGACGACCAGGGGTTGCTGGACGAACTGCTGGCTTCAATAAAAACAAATCAAAACGGAGAGCCGCCCGAACGGCCCACCGTGTGAGGAGTGAACATGGAATACGATATCAAGAATCCGGAACTGGCGGAGGGCGGCCGCAGGCGAATCGATTGGGCAAACCGGGAAATGCCGGTACTGTCCCAGATCAAGGCCCGTTTTGAGAAAGAACAGCCGCTGGCCGGGGTCCGGATATCCGCCTGCCTGCATGTCACTACCGAGACGGCGAACTTGATGAAAACATTGCAGGCCGGGGGCGCCGATGCGGTGCTGACCGCCTCCAACCCGCTGTCTACACAGGATGATGTGGCCGCTTCCCTGGTCATGCACCATGAAATTCCGGTTTATGCCATCAAGGGTGAGGACAACGCCACTTATTACAAGCACATTCACGCCGCCATCGATCACCGGCCGCACATCACGATGGACGACGGCGCGGATGTGGTCGGGACGCTGCACAAAGACCGGCGCGAAGCCCTGGAAGGGGTTATCGGCGGAACCGAGGAGACCACCACGGGTGTCATCCGGCTGCGCGCAATGGCCGCCGACGGGGCGCTCTCGTTTCCGGTGATCGCCGTGAACGACGCCCAGACCAAGCATTTCTTCGACAACCGCTACGGCACGGGACAGTCGACCATCGACGGCATCATCCGGGCCACCAACGTGCTGCTTGCCGGCAAGACTTTCGTGGTCGCCGGCTACGGCTGGTGCGGCCGGGGTTTGGCCAGCCGGGCGTCCGGCATGGGCGCCAATGTGATCGTCACCGAGGTGGATCCGCTGCGCGCACTGGAGGCCGTCATGGACGGCTACCGGGTCATGCCGATGCAGGAGGCCGCCCAGATCGGGGATATTTTCTGCACCCTGACCGGCGACATCAACGTGCTGGACCGGCACCACTTCGAGATCATGAAAGACGGGGCCATCATTTCCAATTCCGGCCATTTCAATGTCGAGATCAACATCCCCGCCCTGGAGGAAATGGCCCAGGAAAAGAAGCTGGTCCGCCCGTTCGTCGACCAGTACATTCTCCCCGATGGTCGCCAATTGCACCTGCTAGGGGAAGGGCGTTTGATCAACCTTGCATCCGCAGAGGGCCACCCGGCCAGCGTGATGGACATGTCCTTCGCCAATCAGGCGCTGGCCGCGGAGTACATGGTCCGCAATGCGGAGAGCCTGACCAACCAGGTGTACGGCGTGCCCAAGGAAGTGGACGAGGAGATCGCCCGGCTGAAGCTGGAGGCGATGGGGGTGCATTTGGATGTACTGACAGAGGAGCAGGTGAAATACCTGAGTTCATGGGAAGAGGGGACCTAGTTTCACGGATCACCCCATCCGGCTGCCTTTTCAAAGGTTGTAGGCCTGGGGCGTATGATTTTCATTACAAAAAATGGCCCGGTTTTGTTTCGACCGGGCCATTTCTTTTTTTTGGGGGCTTAGAGAAAGTTCAATCGCTTCCATTGTTCACCACAATTCCCATATTTCCGAGCACTCCCCAGGATCGCAAAAAGCGTTCGGTGGTGACCGAGTAGACTTTTTCATTGTCCAGAACTGTGATAAAGGTCTGGTTGTAGCCTATCACGATGAAGGTGTGCTCGTAGCGGGCGACCGTGGTTGTGTTTCCCTGCGAATCGGTGTATTCCACCGGCTGGCTGTAGGCCAGCGCGCTGATCGCCCAGACCATCACCGGCCGGCCGGCGGCGAGTTCGGCCTTGATCTGTTCCAGGTCCATCCCGAATCGAGCCCGGGCGTCCAGGCCAAACTCCTGCAGCAATTCGGCGACAGGGCCGGCATGCACGCCGTATCCCTGGGGCGGAAGCTGGCCGAGGTAGCCGTGAACGTCTCCCACAAACCCGGTGTCCGGATTTTCGGTTTTGGGCAGCGAGTTGTGGAACGCCAGCTCCTCAAAGTGGACCCCGAAAAAGCGCGCCAGGTCGGCCGCCGAACGGGATTCGCAGCTCAGGTTGTAGGCCTGAGGGTAGCCCCAGATCCCGTCGATCATTACCGAATCGGGAACTGGCGGGGTCGGCGTTGCGGAAGGGAGCGGGGTGACCGTCGGAGTTGGTGTCTGCGTGGGCAGCGGGGAGGCGGTTTGGGTGGGTGTGTTCGGCCATGGCTGGAATGGGGTCAGAGTGGTGCCTGGAACCGGAACAAAAGCCTGTGCCGCCTCCTGCGGGGACGCGGTTTGCATTTCTATGGGAGTGTCGTGGGGTGCCTGTCCGGCCGCCAGCGGGATGACCGAAATCCCAACCGCAGAGACCGCGGCCAGGCTGCCCAGGGCGAGGAGGAAAAGGATCAACTTCTGAACGGCTTTCATGGTTTCGGGCACGGTTAAGATAGCCGGTGTCCCGGATCCATTATAGTCATCCGGGAAAAACTTGCCTGAAAGGCACAGGGCTTATTGGATCGGCACCACGTTGCCGCCGGTGATGCGCAGGAGTTCCTGGGGGGTCAGGCTGAACACCGCGTTGGGCGTCCCGGCCGCGGCCCAGATACGGTCGAAAGCGAGCAGGTCGGCATCGATGAAAACCATCGGTTCCCGGCTGTGGCCGACAGGGGGGACGCCCCCAATGGCAAATCCGGTCGCCTGGCGCACGAAATCCGCATCCGCTTTGCGGATAGGCTGGCCGAGATGGTCGCCAACCGTATTTTCGTTGACCCGGTTGCCGCCGCTGGCGATCACCAGGACGGGGTCTCCGCTTTCCACAGCGCGGAAAACCAGCGATTTGGCGATCTGGGGGGTCGCGGTGCCGATCGCAGCGGCGGCATCAGCGGCAGTCCTGGTGCTGGCGGGCAGTTCGACCACATCAAAGGCTAGGCCGAAGCGGTCGAGGGCCTGCTGCACTTTACGGGCCGAACGGGAAAGATTGGACATTGTCAGGGGACAGAGATTTCGATAAAGATCGGATCCCCGAACGGGATCCCCAGGGAGTTATGGGCCTGCCAGGCGGAGCGGTAGATTCCCGGATCGGGGGGTGCAGTGTATTCGATGCGGACCACGGCCTCGCTTCCCGCAACTGCCGGAAACAGCGGCTGCGGGGACACAGCCCCGAGCGGGGACCCGGTGATCAGGCGCAGGCTGTAAGTAC
>JBFKII010000011.1:0-30214 GCA_041632295.1 Anaerolineales bacterium
CAGGCGGCCAAACCACTGGTAGAGGGTCTCGGTATATTCATCCGGCAAAGTCACGCTGTCCGAGTACGCCGGGTCCGGCGGAGGCGCAAAGACGGCGCCCTGCCTGCCGGCATAACCGGGGACCTTGAGGTAAACGATGCTGCCGTTGGAAAGCGGCCGGAAGCCCATGGCGCTCGCCCGCGCTTCCATCACGGAGGTCGAAGAGAGCCTGGCAAGCTGGGTCTCGAGGTCGGCGTTGATCCGCTGGTGGGTGAGGGTGTCTTCCTGGAGCGACTGCACCTCCCTGCCGATGGTGGCCGCGCGGGCGGTCACGTTGAGGTAGATGCCGGCGACGATCGCCACCATGACAACCGACAGCGCAAGGATGCCGAAAGCCTGGTATTGGCTGCGCCAGGGTGCATTCTGGTAAGCCTGCAAAATGGTGGTGTGGGCTGCTTTGATCATGTCGATAATTTCTCTGCGACGCGGAGCCGGGCGCTCCGTGCGCGGGGGTTTTGGGCGACTTCCTCCTCCGAAGCCTGGATCGGTTTGCGGTTGACCCGCCGGATGGCCGCCTGGTGGCCGCAGGTACAGACTGGCTGTTCCGGCGGGCAGAGGCAGTCCTGGCTTTCGCGGCGGAAGAACTGCTTGACGATCCGATCTTCCAACGAATGAAAGGAGATGACCGCCAACCGTCCTTCGGGAGCCAGGGCCTCCACCGCCTGCGGCAGGACTTCCAGGAGGGACTCGAGCTCCCGGTTGGTCGCGATACGCAGCGCCTGGAAAGTGCGTGTGGCCGGGTGGATCCGGCCGCCCCGGGTCACTTTTGCCACCAGGGCGGCCAGCTGCAGCGTGGTGCGGACCGGGCGGGCCTGTACAATCGCCCGCGCCACCTGCCTGGCCCGGCGCTCCTCGCCAAAGCGGTGGAGGATGTCCGCCAGCGCCTTTTCGCTCCAATCATTGACGATCTCGGCTGCAGTGAGCACCTGTTCCGGGTCGAAGCGCATGTCCAGGGGGGCGTCCTCACGGAAAGAGAAGCCGCGCGCCGCTCGGTCCAGCTGCATGGATGACACACCGAGATCGAGCACGATACCGTCCACCGTCATCCAGCCAAGCGCCTGCATTTCGCGCCGCAAAGCCGTGTACGAACTGCGGACGATCCACACCCGGTTTTCAAAAGGGGATAAATAATGGCGGGCCAGGGTGATGGCATCCGGATCGACATCCAGGCCCAAAAGCCGGCCGGCGGGAGCGCTGGCCTCCAGGAGGCCGTAAGCATGCCCTCCGGCACCCAGGGTGCCGTCCAGGTAGCGCCGGTCGCTTTTTGGGCGTATCGCGTGGATAATTTCTTGGTAAAGTACGGGTTGGTGCATCTGGGAGACCCGAATGCCCAACTACGATGCAGAGCGGCTGCTCAGATCCAGCGTGGCGAACCGCTGGGTGTTCGAATCTGCGTCCTGCAGGATATCGGCCTGGGGCTCCCAGGCAAGCGGGGACCAGATCTCGAAGTAGTCCCCCACCCCCACGATCATTGTTTCCCCTTCCAATCCGGCCACTTCGCGCAGGAACTGGGGAATCCGGATGCGGCCAGCTTTGTCAAGTTCGACCAGATCTGCGGTGGCAAAAATCAGCCTGCGAAGCTGGCGGGTGGTCGGGTCCGTCATGCTCATCTGGTTGACCCGTTCGGAGATTTGCTCATAAGCTGAAGCCGTCAGGACCATTAAATTCCGCTCGAACCCCTGGCTGATGTAAGCGCCGTCCGCCAGGCTCTCCCGGTAGCGAGCGGGCACGGTCAGTCGGCCTTTATCATCAATCGAGTGGGTGTATTGCCCTAAAAACATATGTTCTACTTATGATATTAACTGGAGAACGCCGGGCTCCGCCGGCGTCCCACTTCTTACCACTTCCTACCACTTTCCCCCACATTTTATCCCAGTTTGCCCCACAAAGCAAGCCGGTTGCCCCACATTACCAGGTATTCGCTGGGTTTCTAATCTATGCCCGGAAACCATTTCGCCCGCCGGCCCACTCCGCCCTACCGAAGGAACCAAGCGTGCACCCATGAGCATCCAATCCCCTGATGTTTCCTTTTCCCGGCTGTTCTCCGGGATCGACGTCGAAGTCCCGCTCCTGAACGGCGAACGGCAGCGCTACACCAATCTGGACAGCGCCGCCTCCACCCCCGCTTTGCAATCGGTGAAGCAGGCGGTCAACCGCTTCCTGGAATACTACAGCAGCGTCCACCGCGGCATGGGATTCAAAAGCCAGCTGTCCACCAATGCCTACGAGGCGGCTCGCCGGTACTCGATCGAGTTCCTGGGCGGCAGCAGCGAGGAACACACCTGCATTTTTGTCAAAAACGCCACCGAGGCGCTGAATATCCTCGCCCACCGCATTGCCATCACGCCCGAACGCCCGATGGTCCTGACAAGCGGCATGGAACACCACTCCAACGACCTGCCCTGGCGCGCGGTCGCCCACGTGGTGCACGTCGGGCTGACTTCGGATGGGCGGCTGGATGAAGACGCCTTCGACGAGATCCTGGCCAGACAGGGGCATCGCATCGCCCTGGTCTCCATCGCCGGCGCCTCCAACGTGACCGGGTATATCAACCCGCTCCGCCGGCTGGCTGCCAAGAGCCATGCTGCAGGGGCCTTGTTTTCCGTCGACGCCGCCCAGCTCGCCCCCCACCGCCGGATCGACATGGGCGCCCTGGACGATCCGGAGCACTTCGATTTCGTCACCATTTCAGCCCACAAGATGTACGCTCCCTACGGCAGCGGTGCCCTGGTCGGGCGGAAAGACACCTTCGTCGAGCGTGCCCCGCTGCTCAGCGGCGGCGGGACGGTCAAAGTGGTCACCTACGAGGACCACGTCTGGGCGGAAACGCGGGATGAGGCCGGCAGCCCCAATGTGATCGGCGCCATCGCCATGGCGGCGGCCATGAAGGCCCTGGACCAGATCGGTATGGACCAGGTCGCCCGCCATGAAGCGGAGTTGACCCGCTATGCACTCGAAAAATTGGCAACCATCCCCGGCCTAAGGATTTTCGGCAGCCGGGATGCGGAGGAAGCCAGCCAACGCCTGGGGGTCATCCCTTTCGAGGTGGAAGGGATGTCCCACGTCCTGGTCACCGCGGTGCTGGGCTACGAATACGGAATTGGGGCGCGCAATGGTCGCTTCTGCGCCTACCCGTACACCATGCACCTCCTGGGACTCTCAGACGAACAGATCCGCCAGGCCAACCAGCGGATCGTGGAAGGCAACCCGTCCCACATCCCGGGACTGGTGCGGGTGTCCTTTGGGCTGTACAATACAATCGAGGATGTGGACCGGCTCGCCGCTGCTCTGACGGACATCTGCGAGCAGAAATTTCTAGGGACTTATCACCTCGATCCGGCCACGGGCGACTATATTCCTGAAGGATGGCAGGTTGACTTTGACCGTTATTTTTCTTTTTGAGCCATGAACGCCCCGATACAGAATCCCATCTGGATCCTTACCGTCCGCTCGCCGGAAGGTGAGCCGCACGAATACCACCTGCAGCCGGGAAAGAATTTGATCGGGCGGAAATTGACGAATGACATCATCATTCATGACCTGGCCGCTTCCCGCATTCACGCCGAAATTGAATACGAGCCGCAGCAGGATCAAGTCCTAATTCGGGACCTGGGCAGCACGAACGGGACATTTCTCAACCGCAACCGCCTTGAGGATGTCGAGCAGGTCAAGGAGCGGGATGTAGTCCGGATCGGCATGTGCCTGATCCATTTCCAAAAATTCACCGAAAAAAGCGGGAAGATGCCCAGGGCGACCGACACCCGCCCGCTAACCCGCGAACTGGTCCTGGAGTCGTTCGACCGCCACTCCGTCTTGCTCTACGAGGTGGCCCGCCAGCTCAACACCGTGCTGGATACTGAGATGACCCTGGAGAAAATGACGGGGCTGATGAAGCAAAGCATGGGTGCCGAACACTGCGCCGTCGTTCTGCCCGAACAATTCAACCATCTGGACCAGGTACCCTTCCCCTCCAAAATCATCGAAATGGCCATCCATAAGCGGAATGCGGTCGTCATTCCCGACATATCGCTGGAAAGCGACAGCGAAGTCCGCGGCCGCGCCGCCGACCTGAACATCCGATCAGCACTCTGCATTCCGATCATGTCCTCGGACGTCTCTTTGCTCGGGGTGATTTATCTATACAAGACCAGCATTCACAGCCGGCCGTTTGACAGCCAGGACATCCAACTGGCGGTGGCGATCGGGCACATGGCCGCCCTGACGCTGGAGCGGGTCAGCCTGCTGGAAAAAATCCGCGAAGAACAGACCGTCCGCCAGCTGCTGCAGCGATTTGTCGCCCCTTCGGAGGTCGAGGAATTTTGGCAGGATTACCTGCAAAATGGGGGGCTGCCCGGCTTGGTCCGCCAGGATATCACTGTGCTGTTTACCGACATCGTCGACTCCACTTCCCTGGCGGAGAAGCTCGGTACGCAGCAGTTCGGCGATCTGCTGAGCCGCTATTACAGCGAAATGACTGAGGTCATTTTCAAGCACGGCGGGCTGATCAACAAATATCTTGGAGACGGCATTCTCGCCATCTTCGGCATCGGGAAGAAGGGCACCGAGCCGGAGCTTTCGGCGATCCGCGCCGGGCTGGAGCTGATCGATATCGCCTCGAATTCGCACTATCCCGATATCGTCAATTTTTCGATCGGCGTCGGGATCAACACCGGGCCGGTGATGGCGGGTTATGTCGGCGCCAAGGAGCGGGTGGAATTCTCCGTGGTCGGAGACACGGTCAATGTTGCCTCTCGGCTGGAGGAGCTGTCCAAGCCGAACCGGATTTTCATCGGCCCGATCACCCGCGCCGCGATTCAGAACGAGTTTGAGTCGGTCCGCATCGGTGAAATGAGCATCCGGGGGCGTTCGGCGACGATGCATGTCTACCAGGTGATCGTCGACTAGCCGCGCCAGGCGATCCAATTCTCTGAATCAAGGCAAAAAAGCCGCGCTCAACCGTAACGGCGCAGCACCCCCCGGACCTGACCAGCATAGCTGCGGCCGAAAAGGTTGAGGTGGTTGAGCAGGTGGTACAGGTTGTACAGATCCGTCCGGCCCCAAAATCCAGGCGCCAGTGGCCAAATCTCGGAATACGCCCCGTAAAACCTCTCCGGGGGCCTGCCAAACAAGGCGGTCATCGCCAGGTCGGCCTCCGGCCAGCCGTAGTGGGCTGCCGGGTCGATGATCGCAGGCGCCCCATTACTGTCCGTGACCATGTTGCCGGACCACAGGTCGCCGTGCAGGATCGCGGCCGGCTGGTCCGGAATCCACTCCCGCAGGCGCCGGGAGATGTGTTTGACCCGGTCGAGTTCGGGGGCGGTGAGCAGCCCGCGCTCAAAAGCCAACCGGGCCTGGTATCCGAGCCGGCATTCGGAGAAGAACGCATACCCATCTGTCGTGGGGGTATTCGGCTGGAGTGTGCTGCCGATGAAATTGTCGCTCGAGTGACCGAACTCTTCGGCATGATGCCGGTGCAGCCAGGCCAGCTGCCTGCCGAATTCTTCCCAGTAGCCGGCTGCAGGGGAGCGCGGTGCAAGGTCTTCCATCAGGATGAAATCATCCCCCCACAGATACACATGCGGCACACGAGGCCCGTCCGGCACGGCCAGCAGCGCCAGGCCTTCGGCCTCGCGGGCGAACATATCCTGCGGCGCGGAGGGGTTCGTTTTCAGGAAAAAGGAGGCGCCGGAATCGAGAGACAGCCGCCTGCCGCTGCTGATGCAGCCGCCGGCGACAACGGCGCCCTCCCGGGCGGCGCCGTGCCCGTTCCCCTCCAGCCAGTCCTGGACCGCCCTGGGGACTGCCATCAGCCGCCCTGGTCCTCCAGGATGTGAAGCAGCCCGCGGCAGGCCCGCTCGATGATATCGTAGGTCGTTTCGAAACCGCTGATGCCCCCGTAATACGGGTCGGGGACCGGGTCGTCGAGTTGGCTGTCGGGGTCGAAGGAGCGCATCAGCCTGATTTTTTGCCTCTGTTCGGCGGACTCGGCCAGGCGCATCAGGCTGGCGTAATTGTCCATATCCATTGGAATGACCAGGTCAAAACGCTCGAAATCACCCTGTTGAAACTGCCTGGCACGGCCGCTGTAGCGCAATCCCCGGCCCGCGGCGACCTGGCGCATGCGGGCATCCGGCGGCTCTCCGTCGTGCCAGCCGCCGGTACCGGCCGAGTCGACTTCGTACCGCTCGCCGGCGCCGGCTTCGGTTGCCAGGCGCCGAAACATGTTTTCCGCCAGGGGACTGCGGACAATGTTGCCGAGACAAACGAACAGCAGGCGAGTTTTTGCGGGCATACATCACCTCATCGATGTCGGCCGGCTTTGGGATGCGCCGACCTGGGTGCATTGCGGCCTAGTATACCCCGCACGTACCGCGGCAGGCGGATGCGGAAACGCCGCCTCTTGTCACAACCCCTTTCATCCATTAAACTTCGTTGCATGGCTGCAAACGACCGATCTGGCAAAGACGCCGCGCTGGACAGCGCACTGAACGACATCACCAAACGCTATGGGGATGGCGCTGTCATGCGCCTGGGCCAGGCACACCACATGTTGGTGGATGTAATTCCGACCGGATCGCTTTCGCTGGACATCGCCCTCGGCGTCGGCGGCGTGCCTCGCGGGCGTATCACCGAAATTTACGGCCCTGAATCGTCGGGAAAATCGACGTTGTGCCTGCACATCGTGGCGGAAGCGCAGCGTCTGGGTGGGGTGTGCGCCTTCATCGACATGGAGCATGCCCTGGACCCGGCCTACGCCGAGCGCCTGGGCGTCGATATCGAGAACTTATACATCGCCCAGCCCGACTCCGGCGAGGTTGCATTGGAGATCGCCGAGACATTGGTCCGTTCGGGGGCGGTGGCGGCCGTCGTGGTCGACTCAGTAGCTGCCCTTGTACCGCGCGCCGAACTGGAAGGGGACATGGGGGATGCCACCATGGGCCGGCAGGCCCGGCTGATGTCCCAGGCACTGCGTAAACTCTCTGGCGCCATCAAACAGACCAACACCGCCATGCTGTTCACCAACCAGCTGCGGCAGAAGATTGGAGTGATGTTCGGGAATCCGGAAACCACCACCGGCGGGCAGGCGCTCAAATTCTACACCTCGGTGCGCCTAGACGTCCGCCGCATCCAATCCATCAAATCCGGCACCGATATCATCGGCAACCGCACGCGCGTGCGGGTGGTGAAAAATAAAGTCGCAGCGCCTTTCCGGACCGCAGAGTTCGACATCATGTATAATGAAGGAGTCTCGAAAGCAGGAGATTTGCTCGACCTTGCGGTCGAGCAGAATATTATTGATAAAAGAGGCTCATTTTATTCGTTTGGCGAGACCCGTCTCGGACAGGGACGTGAAAACGCCAAGGAATTTCTGCGGGAAAACCTGGACATGGCCGCAGAAATCGAAACGGTGATTCGAAAGGAGCTCCTGCCTCCGACACCCATGAAGGTGGAAGAATAACCGTTACATGAATAAGTCCGCCCTGTGCGGCAATGGCTGATAAAACAAAGAAAAAATACCTGTTGACCGGTTCGTTTGACGTATCCTGATGTCCAATTTTACGCTGTGAACACTTTATTGATTGAAAAGTAAATGGGACGCGCAAACCCACCGCAGTTCGGATCTTCATCGAGTGGTAAAAAGGAACAGGTAAGGTTTACCCTGATATTTAACTGAATTCTGTCTGGAATTCGGGTTCTTAATATCCTAGCGTTTTGTTTGATCAGCCGTGGCCTTCACAGGGAAGGTGCACGGCTGCTTGTTTTAATGGCGAAACAGATTACCGCCCTGAGCGCACAAAAACGGAATCCCAACCGGGTCAACGTCTACCTGGATGGAGAATTCGCGTTCGGGCTCGCTCGCATCGTGGCCGCCTGGTTGGAAGTGGGCCAGGTCCTCACGCCCGAAAAGATAAATCAGCTGCAAGCGGAAGACGCGGTAGAGGTCGCTTTACAGCGGGCGATCCGCTTCCTGGGTTACCGCCCCCGCTCCACTTCCGAAGTCGAAAAAAACCTGGAAAAACACCAGACCCCTGAAGCGACCATCCGTGAGGTGATCGAGAAGCTGCAGCGAAACGGCATGCTGGACGATAAAAAATTCGCCCGCCTATGGGTCGAAAACCGTTCGGATTTCAGGCCGCGCGGCGCGTTCGCACTGCGAAGGGAACTGCAGCAGAAAGGGATCCGCTCCTCGTTGATCGAAGAGGCGCTCGCCGGAATCGATGAGGATGCGCTGGCTTATTTGGCCGGCCAGAAAAAAGCGGCCAAATTAAGGTCTGAAGATTATCAGGATTTCCGAAAGAAAATGTTCGGATTTCTTTCCCGGCGGGGTTTCGATTACGGGACTATCGCCGGGGTCACCCAAAAAATATGGGAAGAACGGAAAATAGCCGAATGAGGAAGAGTTATGGAAATCAGCAACATCATCACCGTGCTGTTGGCCCTGGCGATTGGCTTTGCAGCCGGATATTTCATCAAACAAATCGCCGTGCAACGCAGCAAAGACAATTTGCAGGCGCTTTCCCAGCGGATTACGGAGGAGGCCAATAAGGAAGCGGCCGAGTTCAAACTTGCGGCGAAGGACGAAGCATTTGAGATCCGCCGGCAGGCGGAAGCGGAGGCCGCCCAGAAAAGGCAACAGCTCAGCCAGGAAGAAGACCGGCTTCTGAACAGGCGCAATTCCCTGGACAAGCGCGCGGAGCGCCTTGAAAAGTTGGAGCAAAAGGTCAACAAGCGCCAGAGCGCGATCGACCGCCAGGCCAACCAGATCAATGCCCTCTACCAGGAAGAAGTTCAGAAACTGGAAGAGATCTCCCAGATGACCCGGGATGAAGCCACCCAACGGTTGATGGCCGAAGCCGAGCGTGAAGCCCGCAACGACATGGCACGTATCATCCGGCAGGTGGAAGCGGAGGCCCGGGAGGAAGGGGAACGGAAAGCCCGAGAGCTGATCGCCATGGCGATCCAGCGGGTCGCCTCCGAGCACGTAAACGACATTACCACATCGACCGTACCGCTGCCGTCGGACGACATGAAAGGGCGGATCATCGGCCGTGCGGGTCGCAACATCCGGGCTTTCGAGCAGGCGGCGGGTGTGGACGTCATCGTCGACGACACGCCCGAAGCGATCACGATTTCCTGCTTTGACCCGGTCCGCAGGGAGATCGCACGGCGATCGATGGACCGCCTGATTCTCGACGGTCGGATCCACCCCGCCCATATCGAAAAAATCCTGGCCCAGGAACAAAAAGAGGTGGAAAAGGTCATTGAGGAAGCCGGCGAACAGGCTTCTTACGACGCCGGAGTACCAGGGCTGCCCAAAGGCCTGACCCGCATCCTGGGGCGGTTGAAATTCCGCACTTCGTATGGCCAGAACCAGTTGTTTCATGCAGTGGAAACCTCCCGGTTGGCCGCTATCATCGCCTCGGAGCTCGGCGCGGACGTGGAGATCGCTAAGGCCGGCGGCCTGCTGCACGACCTGGGCAAAGCGATCGACCACAACGTCGAAGGTACGCATGCGGCTATCGGCGCCGACATTGCCAAGCGACACGGTTTGCACCCACGGGTGGTGAACGCTATCGCTTCCCACCACCACGAAGTGGAGCAGGAAAGCGTCGAAGCGGTGATCGTCGAAGCGGCCGATGCGATTTCAGGGGCCCGCCCAGGCGCCCGCCGGGAGAGTCTGGATCAGTACGTCAAGCGCATCAAGGCGCTCGAAGACCTGGCCCAGTCTTTCAAAGGCGTTGAGGAGTCCTACGCCATCCAGGCGGGGCGTGAGGTCCGCATTATCGTCAAGCCAGAAGCGATCGACGACCTGGAAGCCACCCGCATGGCCGGAGACATCGCCAAGAAGATAGAAGAGAACATGCAGTACCCGGGCCAGATCAAAGTGACGGTGATTCGGGAAACACGAGCGACGGAGTACGCCAAGTAAACTCGGGGAAGCCTGCGGAAAGCTCTCCCAGATTCAGGCAAGGCTGGGCGAAGGCGGAGTCAGTTCAGAAAGGGGTTGAGAAGCCGCTCGTCACCGACCGTGGTGGCCGGTCCGTGCCCAGAAAGCAGCTTCACGCTGTCCGGTAGGGGCAGCACCTGGTTTCGGATGCTTTCGATCAGGGTGTCATAGTCCCCGCGCGGCAGGTCCGTCCGGCCGATGCTGCCTTGAAAGATCACGTCGCCGCAAAAAAGAACCCCCATCTCCGCCAGATAAAACATGACATGCCCGGGTGTGTGGCCGGGCGCATGGCGCACTTCGACGGCCACACCGCCGTGTTGCATGCGCATGCCGTGAAACAGGTCGATGGTCGGCTCGGGGCCGGGATCGATGCGCAACCCAAACAGGGGCGCACCGCCCTCATTGCGCCACAACCAGTAGTCCTCGGGATGCAGGGCAACCGGGGGTGGGGGATTGGAGCCATCTGCCACCGCCGCAGCGCCCCCCAGGTGGTCAAAATGGGCGTGAGTCAGCCAGATGCTGGTGACCCGCCAGCCGCGCGCGCCCGCAGCCTCCAGAATGCGCTCCCCGTCCCAGGGTGGGTCGATGCAGATCGCCTCTCCACTTCGATCGTCCCCGAGGAGATAGCCGTTGGTGGCAGCCGGCCCGAGCGTGAATGTCAGAATATCCAGCATTGGGCAGGATTCTAACATGCAGGTTGTATAATTGAGACGGCCAGGGGAAAAACTCGTATAGGGGAGAAGCAACCTACCCAGGCAAAGGAGAAACGATGGCTGACTTAATCGATTACCAGATTTTCGGAGATGATCTTCAGCTGGTCGAAGTGGAACTCGATCCGGGCGAGGGTGTGCGGGCGGAGGCCGGCACCATGACGTACATGGAGAACGGGATCGAGATGCAGACCGGCACCGGCGGAGGGCTGTTCAGCGGCTTCAAACGCATTGTGACCGGGGAAAGCTTCTTCATCACCACCTTCATGAACAGCGTCCAGGGGAAGCGGCGGGTGGCGTTCGCAGCCCCCTACCCCGGCAAGATCGTGCCCTTCGACCTGGACGTGTTCGGCGGCCAGGTGCTTTGCCAGAAGGACTCGTTCCTGTGCGCAGCCCGGGGCACCGAGATCGAAGTGGCTTTCACCAAGCGCATCGGAGCCGGACTCTTCGGAGGGGAAGGCTTCATCCTGCAGCGATTGGTGGGGGACGGGATGGTTTTCGTCCATGCCGGGGGCACAGTGATCCGCAAGGACCTGGCGGCCGGAGAAACCCTGCGGGTGGACACCGGATGCCTGGTCGCCTTCGCCACCACGGTTGACTACGATATTCAATTCGTCGGCGGGTTCAAGAACGCCCTTTTCGGGGGTGAAGGCCTCTTCCTGGCCCTCCTTACCGGCCCGGGTACGGTTTACCTGCAGAGCCTACCCTTTTCCCGCCTGGTGGACCGGATCAAGCGCGGCATTTCGATGACCCAAAGCGGGGGCGAATCGCGCGGAGTGGCTGGGATGGGCGGGCAGATCCTCAAGGATATTATCAGCGGAGACTGACCCTCAACCGGCATGACTCAGGTCATAGACCCTGGGTTCAGTGCAGGCAGTACAGCCGGGGCGATATCGTTCTCCCCCGGCTGTTTTCCTGAAGAAACTGCGATTCAACCGATCAAAAAAGGACGGCCAAAATGCCGGAGTCCCTGGACCAAAGCTGGTCAATTTTTATCGAACAATACCCTCAGTTCATGAAGCTGCTCAACCGGCTTGGGAAAACGGATTGGTACCCGCGCGAAGGCTGGACGATGTTCATCGGCCAGTTTCACGCCGGACTGTATATGCAGATGTACAAAACTCACTGGTTTAACCACGGTTTGAACGGCGTCCACATCGAAACCGGGGTCTCCGCGGAAAGCCTGGCCTCGAAAACCCTGCGGATAGATCTGCATATCGGCCACGCCAACCTTTTCGACCGCGTCAAGTTCAATCAGCACACCATCCCGCGGATCGCCGAGGCCACCCGGGATTGGGGGGACGGCTATGTGCTCTCGACCAAAAACTTGAGCGACCGCCTGCACGGCCATGTTCGCTTTACCAAAACGGGTTTTGCAAACCAGCTGACAGAGGAACTTTCACGCTGGCGCGCCCTGGGGCCGATCATCGACGATGGGCTGCGCATCCTGTAGCTTTCAATTATTCCGTTTTGCCTGCTCCCAAAACTGGTTGAGAGTCTCCAGCGGCAGGTCGGCCATAGGCACCCCCAGCCCGGCGACCTGCGCCTCCACGTACCCGAACCGTTTTCGAAAGCGCTGATTGGCCTGGCGCAGGGCATCCTCAGGGTCCAGCCTGTACCAATTGGCCAGGTGGGCCAGCGCGAAAAACAGGTCGCCCAATTCGGCGGCACGCTCCTCTTCCGATTCGGCTATGCGCAGCTCTTCGATCTCCTCCTGGATTTTCTCGTACACTCCCCCCAACGCCGGCCATTCGAACCCCGCCCGAGACGCCCGTCGCTGCATTGCAGCGGCCTGGCTCAAAGCGGGCAGCGCAGCAGGGATTCCGTCCAGCCTGGACCCGCCGGCTTGGCCGTTCCCTTCCCGCTCCCCCTCTTTAATGCGGTCCCAATTCTCCAGCACCTCTTCCACCGCATCGATTTCAAGGTCACCGAATACGTGGGGATGCCGGCGGATCAGTTTTCGGGCGATGCCGCCCACCACCTCCGGCAGCGTAAAATCGCCCGCCTCCTCGGCGATTACGGTGTGGAAGATGACCTGGAAAAGCAGATCCCCGAGTTCCTCAACCAGCTTTTCCGAGTCCCCCCGGTCCAGGGCTTCCAGCACCTCGTAGGTCTCTTCCAGCAGGTAAGGGCGCAGGGAGACATGGGTCTGTTCCCGGTCCCAGGGACAGCCGCCTTCAGGGTCCCGGAGCCGCGACATGATCTCGTGCAGGCTTTCGAAGGAGCGAGGGCTTTCCTGCGCAGGCAGGTACAGGCTGGTCAGCATCCCGATTTTCGCACTGCGGTCGATTTCGTACAATGGGAGCGATTCCACCACCTCTTCGGGCGTCCCCGCCGCGTGGACAAGGCGGACAGGATGCTCATCCGGGTAAACCGACATCAGGGAGAGTTTGACCTCGGAGGCCATTTGCCGCGAATGGATCTGTGCGATCAGCGCCGGCTGGTCAACCGGAAAGGGAGGCACATGGCCGGCGGCAATTTCAAAGGCATCCGCCAGGCTTGTCTGGGGAAACAGATCCAGATTTAAAGCTGTGCACACTGCATCCACAAAGCTGATCCCTGAAACCACCTGAACGGGGATGCCCTGTTCCCGGCAGCGCAGCAAGAGTTCGGGCCCGGTCGTCTCGGCGATCAGCGGGTGCCCCGGCACCGCATAGACCACCGTATCCCGCCTGGCCAGCTCTTGAAGGAGCGTCCCGACGATCTCCTGGTACACTGTTTCAAAGTCAGAGGCCTGCTCATAGAGGTGATCAAAGCTCTGCAACCGCTCCGCATCCGGAAAATGCTCGAGGGCGGGATGGCGGCGGGTGCGCAGGAAAATCAACTCCGCCCGCTGCAGGATAGCCCAGGCCTGGCGAGTCAGCAATTCGGGGCCCCCGGCTCCGAGCCCGACCAGCAGCAGGCCTTTCGGAAGCGTCGTTTGTTCGTCCATACAACCACCTTAAGCACGAACCGCAGAGGGGTCGCCTCTGCGGGGGATATCTTCGTGCATTGAAAACAATTAGCGTTTGGTGTAAGTCGGGGCCTTTCGAGCACGCTTGAGTCCGGGCTTCTTGCGCTCTTTGATGCGCGCATCGCGCGAGAGCAGGCCCTTTTTGCGCAGCACCGGGCGGAAGGAGTCTTCCATTTTCAGCAGGGCTTTGGAAAGCCCAAGCCGAACAGCATCACGCTGCCCGGTCACGCCGCCGCCCTTGACCAGCACCGATATATCGTAAATGACGCGGTCCTGGTTGGTGACCTGCAGGGGGGTCAGAATGGATTCCGGATCACCCTCACGGGTGAAATACGCTTCCAGGGTCTTGCCGTTGACGACGAATTCACCGGAACCCTTTACCAGGCGGACGCGGGCCGAAGCCTCTTTGCGGCGGCCAATCCCTTCATAATACTGTTCTGCCATTTGTTTCTCCTTACGAAAGATCCAGCCGCCTGGGCTGCTGGGCTTCATGCGGGTGCTCCGCTCCGGCATAAACTTTCAACTTTTTCAGCAGCCTGCGCCCGAGCCGGTTGTGGGGCAGCATGCCCCAAACAGCCTTTTCGATAACCTGGGCTGGGTTGCGGGCCAGCAGGTTTTTCAGGCTGATTGATTTGATACCACCGGGATACCCGGTATGGCGGTAGTAGGTTTTATCTTCCAGCTTGTTGCCGGTGACGCGGATATGCCTAGCGTTGACCACCACCACGTAATCCCCATTGTCCACACCTGGAGTGTAGCTCGGTTTATGCTTGCCGATCAGGATCTGGGCGATCTGGGTTGCCAGGCGGCCGAGTGTCTGGCCGTTGGCATCCACGAGAACCCATTCCCTGGAAAGCTCGTCCTGTTTCGGATAGTATGTCTTTTGCACGATCAATCTCCAATTTCCGTATTGCTATTTTCCGGATAGCGAACCGCAATCAATGCCAGGCCTTGTGGTGGCGCCAGTCCTTGAAACATGCCAACGCCGCTGCCTCCAACGAGGTGGTTTTCTATCGTATCCTTCGCCTTGCGGCCCGCGGCCACTTCGACCTGGGCCTTCACAATCCTGCGCACCATGCGGAACAGAAAGGCGTTGGCTTCGATCAGGTAATGGAGCTCGTCCCCGGCGGCTTCCCATTCCGAACGAAACACCCGACGGACCGTGCTGCCCCCCGGTTTCAGCGCTCTGCCGAAGCCGGAAAAATCCCGGGAGCCGGTCAATTGACCGGCTGCGCCCTGCAGTTCGAGGAGCCCGACCGGCGGCCAGATGTGCCACGCAAAGCGGGTCCGCAGCGGGTCGGGAGCAGCCCTGCAAATCACCCGGTAGCGATACAGGCGGGATTCGGCATCAAAACGCGGGTGGAAATCCCGCCCTGCCGGCTCCACCGCCTGCACCGCGGTGTCGGCTGGCAGAAGCGCGTTCATCGCATCCCGCAGCGCGGCCGGGGAATGACCCCAGGTGAGGTCGAAGGCGATCACCTGGCCGCTGGCGTGCACACCGGCATCGGTCCTGCCGGCAGCCAGCAGAGCACTTCCCTGCCAGCCAATCCGGGTCAGGGCTTGCTCCACCACAGCCTGAACGGAGCGGGCTTCCGGCTGGCGTTGGAAACCGCTGAAATTCGTGCCGTCGTAGGCAAGGATAGCTTTGTAACGTTCCATTTTTGCGGGTGGGATAGCCCACCCACAAACCCCGGTCAAAAATCAAGAGCGGGTTATTCGACCAGCTCCAGCAGGACCATTTCGGCCGAATCTCCGGGGCGCGGCCCCAGTTTGAGCATGCGGGTGTAGCCGCCAGGCCGCTCCTCATAGCGTGGGGCGATTTCATCGAAGAGCTTTTGTACGATCTCGGCATCCGAAAGCCGGGCGGCGGCCAGGCGTCGCGTGTGCACCATGTAGGCGGGATTGTCTTCCTGCGCGGCGTTGCCTTTTTTGGCCAGGGTGATCAGTTTCTCGGCCGGCCCGCGGATCGACTCTGCCTTTGCACGCGTTGTACGGATGCGTTCGTTCTCGAACAGCTGCTTGATCATCGTCTTGCGCATGGCCCGGCGGTGGCCAGAACTTCTGCCCAGCCGGTGGCCTGATTTTTGATGTCGCATATCGGCTTACTCCTCGTCCTCAGGTGTTTCAGAGGCCTCCCCTTCCGGTTCCTCATCCTCTTCTTCTTCTTCGTCACTTTCGAGGTAGCCTTTCTCCTGCATCTTTTCCCGCAGTTCATCCAGGCTTTTCTCGCCGAAGTTGCGGATCGACATGATGGCTTCTTCACCCTTTTCCAGCAGGTCGAGCACTTCCCCTACCGTCGTGATCCCCGCCCGCTTGAGGGAATTGAACACCCGCACGGACAGATCCAGGTTCTCGATCGGGGTCTCGATCACTTCACTGGTCAGCCGGCTGCTGACCGTCTCCGGCTCAACCGCCACGATCGGCACGATCTCCTCGGAGACCCCGGCGATATGGCGCAGATGCTCGATCATCACCATGGCGCTGGTGCTCAGCGCTTCCTGCGGAGAGATCGAGCCGTCGGTCCAGACTTCCACGATCAACTTGTCGTAATTGGTGCTCTGACCGACGCGGGCCGATTCGACGCCCCAATTCACGCGCGGCACCGGGCTGAAAATGGCATCCACCGGCAGTTCCCCGATCGGCAGGCGGTCGCTGCGGTCATCCGCAGGAGAGTAACCCCGGCCAGTTTCGACCGACAACTCCATCTCCAGCATGCCCGCACCGTTATCCATCGTAAACAGATACAGATCCGGATTGATAATCTCCACTTCCGGAGGGGAAAGAATATCGGCCGCCGTGACGACGCCCTCGCCCTGCACTTCCAGGTGCATCCGTGCCGAGGTGGTGTCATGCAGCTTCATGCGCAGCTGCTTGAGCTGCAGCATCACCTGGATGACGTCCTCCCGCACGCCCGGGATATTGCTGAATTCGTGCTGGACATCCATGATCCGGATGGACGTCACGGCCGCCCCTTCCAAAGCGGACAGCAAAATGCGCCGCAGCGCATTCCCCAGGGTCGTGCCATAGCCGCGCTCCAGCGGGCTGATCTCAAATTTTCCGTAATTTCTGGACTCCGCCACCGGTTCAATCCGGGGGGTCACCATGTTACTCAGACCTATCACGTTCCACCTCTTTGTGGATAAAGCACAGACGGATGGCCGGCCAGGCGCTTGCCTGACCGGACGGGGCTAATCGTTGAAAAAACTTGCGTGCCATTCTTGAAAACAGAGCCGCTCCCCAACCCGTCTATGAAGACGCCTGGAGGCTAGCGGGAATAATATTCCACGATCAGCTGTTCGTTCAGATTTCCGTCGATTTCCGAGCGCTCAGGCTTTCGAAGCACGCTTCCGGAGAGCGATTTTGCATCTCGGTCCAGCCACATAGGAATGTTCGTGCCCTCGACTCGGTCACCCAGATCCTTGAAAAAAGTCCGCTTGCGGGAACCGTTGCGCACGGAGATCTTGTCTCCGGGGGCGACATTGTAAGACGGGACGTCGGTGCGCCGGCCGTTGACCGTGAAATGGCCGTGGGTCACGAGCATGCGCGCCTGCGCCCGGCTCTGGGCATACCCCAGGCGGTACACGACGTTGTCCAAGCGGGATTCGAGCGTTTGCAACAGCGTCAGGCCGGTAAGTCCCTTGCTTTTCAGCGCCTTGCGGTAATAGCGCCGGAATTGGCGCTCCAGCACGCCGTAAACCCGGCGCACTTTCTGCTTGGCGCGCAATTGCTTGGCGAAATCCGATTCCCGGCCGCGGGAATACTGGCGCGCCCGGCCGTGCGAACCCGGAGCGTACTCGCGTTTATCGTAGGAGCACTTCGGTGTAAAGCAGCGCTCCCCTTTCAAAAATAGCTTTTCGCCTTCGCGGCGGCAAAGTTTACAAACCGGTCCAATGTACCTTCCCATGGAAATCCTCGATGCTGTGTCTGGATGGCGCCGGCTGTTCGGATAAGCGATCGCTCTCAAGGCGATCAACCTGCGCAGCCGTGCGCCGATAATATCTGATCTAAACGCGCCGCTTTTTCGGCGGGCGGCAGCCGTTGTGCGGCACCGGCGTGACATCGGAGATGGACCGGATGCGCAGATCCATCGCCTGCAGCGCCCTCAAAGAGGCTTCACGCCCCGGGCCGGGCCCTTTCACGATGACGTCCGCCTCCTGCAGGCCGGAGTCAATGGCGGCCTTGACCGCCTGTTCCGTGGCCAGTCGAGCGGCAAACGGGGTGCTCTTGCGCGATCCCTTGAACCCGACCGTGCCGGCGCTGCCCCAGGCAACGGTGTTGCCCTGCGAGTCGGTCACCGTGATGATGGTGTTGTTGAAACGGGCATTGATATGCACCTGCCCGGTCGAAAGCGTCCGCTTGGCTTTCCGGGCGCCGCCACGACGCGAAGATCTGGAACTGCGAGCCATATGTCCTCTCTTTTACTGCGATTTATTTCTTCTTGGCGCCACGCCGGCGGCCCCGGCCTGCAACCGTTTTCTTGGGGCCCTTCACCGTGCGGGCGTTCGTCTTGGTGCGCTGGCCGCGCGCCGGCAGATGACGCCGGTGCCGCAGGCCGCGGTAGCAGCCGATCTCAATCAGCCGCTTGATGTTCATCTGGGTCTCTCGCCGCAGATCACCCTCGATCTGATAGTTCGAAACGATATATTCGCGCAGCTGCGAGACCTCTTCCTCGGTCAGGTCTTTTACGCGGGTGGAGGGATCGATCTCGGTCGCTTCCAGAACCTGGTTGGCACGGTTTCGCCCGATGCCGAAAATATAGGTCAGGCCGATCTCCACGCGCTTGTTTCTTGGCAGGTCAACACCTTCAATACGTGCCATCTTTCCTATCCTTGTCGTTGCTTATGTCGCTTATTTTCGCAAATCACGTACACCCGTCCCTTGCGGCGAACGATCTTGCACTTGGAACACCGTCGTTTTACCGATGCCGATACCTTCATTTCAAAAGCTCCTTACTGCCTGACCGGCCTAGCCAGCCCACGCAAAAGCACAATTATAGCCGAAGGGTACCATCTCGTCCAGATCCTTGAGAAAAACTTCACCAATCAACCCGGCACCCCTTCAAGCACTGCCAACAGGTCGGCCGTCACGCACTCGATTTCCTGGGTCCCGTCCACCACGGACAGGTCCCCCCGGTCCCGAAAGTAGGCTAGTAGCGGCATGGTCTGCTCGTTGTACACCCGGATGCGGTTCGTGACGATCTCCACCCGGTCATCATCGCGCTGGTACAGCTCGCAAGTACCGCCTTTTTCACATGCCTGCGGGTCATCCGGCGGATTGAATTTTTTATGGTACACCCGGCCGCACTTCCGGCACAGGATCCTTCCGCTTAGCCTTTCGACCAGCTCGCGCTCCGGCACCTTGATGAACACCACCCGCAGGTCTGCATCGTAGGATTCGGCGATCTCTCCCAGCGCTTCCGCCTGGTCAAGCGTGCGGGGAAAGCCGTCCAGGATGACCCCTGCCGAATACGCCTCCTGCGCCAGCGTTTCCCGGACCATCCCGATAGTGACGTCATCCGGCACCAGCTCGCCGTCCTCCAGGTAGCTCCTGGCCTGCTGGCCCAGGGGCGTGCGCTGCTCCATCTGCGAGCGGAAAATCTCGCCGGTCGAGACCCCCGGCAGCGAAAGCTGCTCGGAGATGATTTTGGTCTGGGTCCCTTTTCCAGCCCCCGGGGGGCCGAAAAGAATGATATATCGCGACATCCGGACGATTTCCCTATTTTACGAGCAGAGTATCCTCATAGCCGTGCAGCTTGAGTTCGGCGTCGATGTTGAAAAACAGGTCCCGCACCACACCGACGACGATCAGCAGCCCGGATGAGGACACCAGAAAGAGCCCGGTCTGGCTGCTGGTGTTCTGGGCCAGGTTGAGGGCCGGCAGAATCAGGCTGAAAAGGTACGGCAGGATGGCGATCAGCCCCAGGAAAAACGCGCCGGGCAGCGTGATACGCCGCAGCACCTTGGTCAAGTAGACCTGGGTTTTCTCGCCGCGACTGACGCCCGGGATCTGCGCACCGGCCCGCTTGAGATTCTCTCCGTAGTTCTGCTGCGCAAACAGCACGTCGGTATAGAAAAAGGTGAACGCGACCACCATCACGAAAAAGAGCAGCCAGTAGGTGCCGGTCGCGCCGGCGAAGTTCAGCTGCGCCCAGTTGGCGACATTGCGCACCCATTCAGTCTCGGAAGCTATGAAAAGGCTGGCCAGCACAGCCGGGAAGGCCAGGATGGACTGGGCAAAGATCAGCGGGATCATGCCGGCCATGTTTACCATCAGCGGCATCGTGCCTTTCACCGGCATGGACATGCGGTTGCCGACCCGGCGGCCGGGGTACATCACGGGGACGTTGCGCCGGCCCTGTTGAACGACAACAATCGCAAAGATGGTCAGCGCAGTGACGATAATCATGAAGAGCATCAGCACCCATCGGTTGTCCGGGCCACTGGTCGGGGTCGCCAGGATCTGGCCGACGTTGGTGGGGATCCCCGCCACGATACCGGCGAAGATGATCAGGGAGAGCCCCTGCTGCCGGATACCGTACTCAGAGATCAACTCTCCAAGCCAGATAGCGAACATGGTCCCGGCCGTCATGGTGATGATGACCGTGAGCGAGGGCAGCAGTGCAGAACCGGAAAATCCGAAGTTGTCGATGATCGCCGCGCCGGCAAAACCGGTGAAGATCTGGATCTGCCCGAAAGCTTGCAAGGCCGCCATCGGGATCGACAGGACGTAAGTCCATTTTTCCATCCAGCGCCGCCCCTCCCGCTGGTCGTCCTCCATCCTCGCCTTCCAGGAAGGGATGATCGGGACCAGCAGCTGCAGGATGATCTGCGCGGTGATGTAAGGATAGACCCCCATCGCCAGGACCGAAAAATTGGCGATCGTCCCACCGGAGAGCATATTGAAGATGCCGATCACCGTGCTGCCGGCGCCGCCCTGGGCGAAGATACTGGCGATCACATCCCGGTTGGCACCCGGGACGGGGATATGCGCAGCCAGGCGGTAAATGATCAGGATAAACAGCGTGATCAGCAGCTTCCGGCGGATATCCTGCGCTTTTGCAACGCGGTTGATGTAGGTGACTACCGCGGACCGTTTCATCGGGATTGCTCCTTGTCCTCCGCCTTGATTTAGATCTCCAGGATCTCGACCGTCCCACCCGCGGCTTCGATTTTTTCCCGCGCCCCCTTGGTGATGCGGTGGGCTGTGATGTTCAGAGCCACTTCCACTTCCCCGCGCCCCAGGATGACAACCGGGTTTGCAGGATTGCGGAGCAGGCGTGCACTGTCCAGGGTCTCCGGGGTGACTGCGCTGCCGGCTTTGAAATCGGCCAGCTGGTCCAGGTTGATCTCGTTATAGACTAGCCGGTTACGCGGGGTGAAGCCGCGCTTGAACGGCAGTCGGCGGAAGAACGGCAGGTTGCCGCCCTGGTGGTACAGGCGAGTGCCGCCGCCGGCCCGGGCGCCTTGCCCCTTCATGCCCCGCCCGGAGGTTTTGCCTTTGCCGGAGGACATGCCGCGCCCGACGCGCTTGCGCCGTTTGGTGGCGCCATCATTGGGTTTGAGTTCGTGCAGTTTCATGCTTCACCTTCTTGCACACTGACCAGGTGGCTGACTTTATCGATCATGCCGCGGATCACCGGGGTGTCTTCGTGGGTGACGGTCTGGTTCATGCGCCGCAATCCCAGGGCCCGTACGGTGCCCTTCTGCCGCTCGGAATACCCGATCGGGCTTTTGACCAGCGTCAAGGTCAGCATCTTGGTCTTCTTGGATTTGGCCGCCATGTCAATTCTTCCTTCGCTCCCAGAACGGCAGCAACTGCTCGACCGGCTTGCCGCGCTTGGCTGCCTCCTGCTCCACGAATTTCAGCTGGGAGAGGGCGTCCATGGTCGCTTTGACGACGTTGAGCATGTTGGCGCTTCCCAGTGATTTGGAAAGGATATCGCTCACACCCGCCGCTTCCACCACCGCGCGCACGCCGCCGCCGGCGATCACGCCGGTTCCCGGGGAGGCCGGTTTCAGGATCACGCGAGCGCCGCCCACCTTGCCGATCACCTGGTGGGGGATGGTGCTGCCCATCAGCGCCACCTTGGACATGTTCTTGCGGGCCTTTTCGTTGGCCTTGCGCATCGCATCAGGCACCGAGTTGGCTTTGCCGATCCCGACGCCGACATTGCCGCGTTTGTCCCCTGCCACCACCGTCACGCGGAACGAAAAGCGCCTTCCGCCTTTCACAACCTTGGCGACGCGGGAGATCTCGATCACGCGCTCTTCAACTTCCGGCTCAAATTCATATGATGATTGATCGGACATATCGTTCTCCTATTGGGCCCTAAAACTTGAGGCCGGCTTTGCGTGCGCTCTCGGCCAGCGCCTTGACTCGGCCCATATACCGGAAACCGCCACGGTCAAACACCACCTCTTCGATCCCCTTGTCCAGGGCGCGCTTGGCGATCAGCTCTCCGACGATACCGGCCTGTTCGGACTTATTCTTCCCGCTGATCTGCTTGGCAAGCGATTTTTCAAGTGAAGAAGCAGAGACCAGCGTGTGACCGGCCTCGTCGTCCACAACCTGGACGTAGATCTGCGACAGGCTGCGGTACACGTTCAACCGGGGCCGTGCGGGAGAGCCGGAAATGTGCTTGCGAACCCGGCGGTGCCGCTTCTGGCGAGCCTGTATCCTGTTTTGTTTTGCCATTACTGTTCCTATGCCTTGCCGGATTTCCCGGCTTTCCGCTTGACATATTCGCCGCGATAGCGGATACCTTTGCCTTTGTAAGGCTCCGGGGGGCGCACCCGGCGGATATTGGCGGCAACCTGCCCGACCACCTGCTTGTCATAGCCTTTGACTTTGACTTCGCGGCCTCGGTTATCGACTTCAAATTCGATCCCCTCCGGCGGAGCCATCTCAACCGGGTGGGAATACCCGACGTGCAGCACCAGGTTTTGGCCCGACATTTCCGAGCGGTACCCGACCCCTTCGATCTCGAGCACCCGCTCGAAACCGTCGCTCACGCCGGTGACCATGTTGTTGATCAGCGCACGGGTCATGCCGTGCAGCGCCCGGTGTTCGCGCTCGTCCGAAGGGCGGCGCACAGTCAGCACGTCGTTTTCTAACTCCATTTTCATGGAAGCCGGAAACGTGTGGTTGAGCTCACCAAGCGGTCCTTTGACGTGCACGTAAGAGCCTTTGATCTTCACATCCACGCCGGACGGGATGTTGATGGGAAGTTTTCCAATTCGAGACACGGTCAAACCTCTCTTTGTTCGCCTGCTACCAGACCTTGCACAGGATTTCCCCGCCAACCCCGATCTGCCTGGCCCGCTGCCCGGTCATCACGCCCTTGGGCGTGGACAGGATGGCGATCCCGATGCCGGAAAGCACCCAGGGAATGTTGGTCTTTTTGGTGTAAATACGCCGCCCGGGCCGGCTGACGCGTTCCAGCCCGGAGATCACCGGCCGCCGTGAGCGGCGCTGGCCGATGTACTTCAGCCGCACTCGCAGCACCTTGGTGCTGGCGCTCTCACCATCGACCACCTGAAAATTCTCAATGAAGCCCTCGCTTTTCAAAATTTCAGCGATTGCGACTTTCATCTTCGAGCTTGGCATGGCGACGTTGTTCTGCCCGATGCTGACGGCATTCCGAATGCGGGTCAGCATATCGGCAATTGGGTCATTAACGCTCATTCCTCAATTCCTCCGATCACCAGGACGATTTCACGACGCCCGGAATTTTGCCGTCCAAAGCCAGCTCGCGAAAACAAATCCGGCACAGTCCAAAGCGGCGTATATAACCGCGCGGCCGCTGGCAGATTTTGCAGCGGTTGCGCACGCGCGTTGGATATTTTCTCCGCATTTCGCGAAACTTCATCGCTTTTTTAGCCATATCAACCTTCCTTTCTGAACGGCATACCGAGCATCTGCAGCAGCTGGCGGGCCTGGTCATCATTGGGCGCCGAGGTCACGATCGTGATCTCCATGCCACGAACTTTGTCGATCCGGTCGTAAACGATCTCAGGAAAGATCAGTTGTTCGCGCAGGCCCAGGGTGTAATTTCCCCTGCCGTCAAACGAGTTGGGGGAAATGCCGCGAAAATCGCGCGTGCGGGGCAGGGCGACGTTGATCAGGCGGTCCAAAAAGGCCCACATCTTTTCGCCCCGCAGGGTGACTTTAGCCCCGATCGCCCGCCCTTCTCGCAGTTTGAAATTGGCGATGCTTTTGCGCGCCTTTGTGATGACCGGGCGCTGCCCCGTGATGGTCATCATGTCTTCCGTCGCGGAATCGATCGCCTTGGGGTTATCCAGGGCCTCGCCCAACCCGATATTCACCACGACCTTCTCGATGCGCGGGACCTCCATTCGGTTTTCCAGGTTCAGCGTTTCGATCAAACCGGGCACGATATCGGTGCTGTAGCTTTCTCTTAGCCAGTTGCTCATGCCATTGACTCCATTCACTCGATCAGGCGATCTCGCCCTCGCATTTCTTGCAAATCCGGACCATTTCACCTTCATCGCGGCTGATCCCCACCCGGGTGGGCTCCTTGCAGTTCGGGCAAACCAGCATCACATTCGAGATGTGGATCGGCCCTTCCGCTTCGATAATCCCAGGTTGGATCGTCCGGCCCTGGGTCTGCATCTGCCTTTGGTGCTTTTTGCGGATGTTGACGCCCTGGACGACGATCTGCGATTTCCTCGGCAGGACTTTGATCACCTCGCCGCGGATGCCTTTTCCGGCGCCGCCGATCACTTCCACATTATCGCCTTTTCGAATTTTCACTTTCACGTTCGGTACTCCTACAGGACCTCGGGGGCCAGTGAAACGATTTTCATGTAGCCCTTCTCGCGCAATTCACGCGCCACAGGTCCGAAAATGCGGGTCCCTCTCGGGTTAGTCCCATCGGTATCTAAAATGACCGCTGCGTTGTCATCGAAGCGGATATATGAGCCGTCCTCGCGGCGCCATTCCTTGGCCGCCCGCACCACCACCGCTTTGACTACTTCGCTTTTCTTCACGGAGCCGTTGGGTGTGGCATTTTTGACGGTGGCAACGACCACATCGCCCACGCGCCCGAAACGGCGCTTGGAGCCGCCCACGATGCTGATCACCAGCAGTTCGCGCGCGCCGGTGTTGTCGGCCACTTTCAGTCGGGTTTCGTCATGAATCATCGCAGCTACTCCACATCCTGCGTGGTCTCATTCTTGCGCAGGATCTGCTCCACAACCCATTTCTTCTCCCGCGAGAGCGGCCTGCTCTCGACCAACTGGACCTGGTCCCCCACCTGGCTGCCCAACTCATCGTGCGCCTTGACGCGCTTTTTGTTGTGCACGACTTTTTGGTACAGTGGGTGGCGATAAGTCCGGGAGATTTCCACCACCACGGTCTTTGTCATTTTGTCGCTGGTGACAACACCATTGATCCGGCGTCGTTTGTTCATCCTTCACCTTCCAAATCCGGTTCTGCGCTGCGTTCGTTAAGGATCGTCAGCAGGCGCGCGATCAGTTGGCGGGAGATGCGGAGCTGATTGGTGTCCTGTAGCTCGCCGGTGGCGGTCTGGAAGCGCAGCCGCATCAGCTCCTCCCGGGCATCTTCGAGACGGTTGACAATCTCGTCGGTCGTAAGTTCTCGTATTTCATCCGCTTGCATCGGTCCTACTCTCCTGAAATATCCTGCCGCGAAATAATGCGGGTCTTGACCGACAGCTTGTAGGAAGCGCGCGTCAATGCCTCGCGGGCAATGTCATCCGGCAGGCCGGCGATCTCAAAGAGGACGCGGCCCGGCTTCACGACGGCCACCCAGTACTCCACGTTGCCCTTGCCTTTCCCCATTCGGGTTTCGGCCGGTTTTTGGGTCACCGGCTTGTCGGGGAAAATGCGGATCCAGACTTTGCCGCGGCGGCGCACAGCGCGCACGATGGCACGGCGGGCCGATTCGATCTGGCGTGCGGAAACCCAGCCCGGCTCGAGCGACTGTAGTCCCAGTTCGCCGAAATGGATGTCCGCGCCCCGGGTGGCGCGCCCTTTCATTCTGCCGCGCATCTGCTTGCGGTATTTCACTCGTTTAGGCATCAACATAGTTCACTTCCTGAAAGCTTGCTTTTTTCCTGCGCCGTTTTATTCGCTGACGTAAACGCCCTCGGTTGTCTCGGCCAAATCATCCACTTCCGGCAAAATTTCGCCTTTGTAGATCCAGACTTTGACGCCGATTGAGCTGTACGAGGTAAAGGCGTGCACCTGAGCGTAGTCGATGTCCGCCCGCAAGGTCTGCAGCGGCACGCGCCCTTCCCGCAGCCACATGCGGCGGGCCATATCGGCGCCACCCAGCCGGCCGGAGACCTCGATTTTGATCCCCTGGGCGCCCTGGCGCATGGCCTGCTGGATGGCCCGTTTCATCGCCCGGCGATAGCCGATCCGCCGTTCAAGCTGGCTGGCGATATTGGAGGCGACCAGATGGGCGTCCATATCCGGATATTTGATCTCTTTGATGTCCAGGTCGATTTTTTTGCCGACCAGCTTCTCGAGCTCGCGCCGGACTCCTTTGATATTCTCGCCTTTACGACCGATCAGGATCCCAGGCTTGGCGCTGTGCACGCAGATCTTCAGCTTGCCGGGATAGCGCTCGACTTCGATGCGTGAAACCCCGGCGCGCGGGGAGCTTTCGCGCACGATATTGCGGATGGCGAAATCCTGGTGCAGGTTATCGACATACTCCTGCCCCTCCGCATACCAGCGCCCGTCCCAGGTTTTATTGATTTTCAGCCGGAAGCCGACCGGATGTACTTTGCGTCCCATAACTGCTCCTGTCTACCTCTGTCTAATTGGTCCGTTCACGCAGCACGACGGTAATGTGTGACGAGCGCCGCAGCCATGGCTTGAAGCGGCCCCGGGCCCCAAAGCGGCGCCATTTGCGGGTGCGGCCTTCGTCTGCGACGATTTTGTGGATATACAGGTCATCCCGGCTGATGCCAAAATTCTCTTCGGCATTGGCCATCGCAGAGGCCACGACCTTTGCGACCGGGTGCGCCGCGCGGTTCGTGACGTAGCGCAGGATCTCAAGGGCTTCCTGGACATCTTTGCCGCGCACCAGGTCGATCACCAGGCGCACTTTTTGAGCCGATATCGGCACATTGCGGGCGAAAGCGTTAATATCGGTATCCATGACGGCCTACCTCATTTTCTTTTCGACCACGTGCCCACGGTACGTGCGGGTGGGGGCAAACTCGCCCAGCCGGTGACCGACCATGTTCTCCGTGATGTAAATCGGGATGTGGCGCCGGCCGTCGTGAACGGCAAACGTGTGCCCGACCATCTGGGGGAAAATCACACTCGCCCGGCTCCACGTCCGGATCACACTTTTATCGCCCGACTTGTTCATCTCCTCGACCTTCTCCAGGAGCTTCTGGTCGATAAATGGGCCTTTTTTCAGTGAACGTCCCATCGCATACTCTCCAAAATCTACTTGCGTTTGCGCCTGCGGCGGCGAACGATATATTTATCCGTATCTTTATTGCGCCGGGTCTTGGCGCCCAGCGTGGGCTTGCCCCAGGGGCTTTTCGGCCCGGGCATCCCGATCGGGGAGCGGCCCTCTCCGCCGCCGTGCGGGTGGTCCCGAGGACTCATCGCCGAGCCGCGCACGGTGGGCCGGATGCCCATGTGGCGTTTGCGGCCAGCTTTGCCCAGCTTGATGTTGCCATGATCCAGGTTTCCGACCTGGCCGATGGTGGCGTAGCAGGTCTGGCGGATCAGGCGCACTTCACCAGAAGGCAGCCTCACCTGGGCATAATCCCCTTCCTTGGCCATCAACTGCGCCGAAGCGCCAGCGGTCCGCACCAGCTGCCCGCCGCGGCCCTCTTTGAGCTCGATGTTGTGGATCAGCGTTCCCGGCGGAATATTGGCGATCGGCATGCTGTTTCCAGGCCGGACGTCGGCATTGGGGCCGGCATTTACCGTATCTCCCACACGCAGCGCCAGCGGAGACAGAATGTAGCGCTTTTCGCCGTCGGCGTAGTGCAGCAGGGCGATGCGGGCTGAGCGGTTGGGATCGTATTCGATCGCCGCCACACCGCCGGGCACGCCATGCTTGTCGCGCTTGAAATCGATCGACCGGATCTTGCGCCGGCTTCCGCCCCCACGGTGCCGCACCGTGATCCGGCCGGAGTTGTTGCGGCCGGAATTTTTCCGCCGCGGGGTTACCAGCGAGCGTTCAGGCGAGGTCTTGGTGACTTCGTTGAACGTATGCCCGGTCATCCCGCGCCGTCCGGGGGTGGTGGGTTTGTATTTTTTTACAGCCATTACTTCACACCTTCAAAGATATCGATCGTATCGCCGGAAGCCAGCGTGACGATCGCTTTTTTATATGCCCGCTTACGGACCGCCACCACGCGGCTGCGGGCGCGCATGGTCCGCTTGGCGGGTGCGTTGATCACGTTGACGCGCACCACGCTGACATCAAACAGGGTCTCCACCGCGTCTTTGATCATCGCCTTGGTCGCATTGCGCGCGACCTCGAAGACGTACTGCTGCAGCACACTGTTCTGATAGTTTGATTTTTCTGTGATGATCGGCCGTCGTAAAACATCGTAAATCGTCGTCATCTTTCTCTCCTATCCTAAGTAGCTGCGGATGACTTCCAGCGCCTCGACCGGGACCACGATCTTGTCGTATCCCAGCAGGTCGCGCACGTTCAGGTAGCTGGCATGCAGGACCTTGGTGGTCGCCAGGTTTCCAGCGGACTTGGCCACTTTGACATAGCTCTCAGATTTATCCGGAACCAGCAACAGCACGCTGTTCTCGCCGGCAAGGGTCTCCATTACGGCAGCCATCTGCTTGGTTTTCGGCTCAGTCTCCTGGAGGCCTTCAACCACCAGCAGGTCTTCGCCGGCGACTCGGGCGGAGAGCGCGGATCGCAAGGCAGCACGGCGCATCTTGCGGGGCATTTTCTTGGAATGATCGTTCGGCCGCGGGGTGTGCACCTTGCCACCGCCGACCCACTGGGCTGAACGGATCGATCCATGTCGCGCCCGACCGGTGCCTTTCTGGCGCCAGGGCTTGCGGCCGCCGCCCCGCACTTCCGAGCGGGTCTTGGTTTTATGGGTGCCCAGGCGGGCGTTGGCCATCTGGCGCACGAACGCCTGGTGCATCAGGTCTCGGCGGACCGGGGCTTCAAATATTTCGGACGGGAGCTCGGCGGTCCCGACTTTCTTGCCTTTGAGGTTTATGACATCAACATTCATGCTTCTCGCTCCAACTCAAGCGGAACGCCGCGCTTACTGCTTGCGCCGCTCCCGGATCAATACCAGCCCGCCTTTGGGCCCGGGCACCGAACCGGCGACACCGAGCAAATTGCGCTCCTGGTCCACAAACGCGACTTTCAAATTGGCATTGGTGACCCGGACGTTTCCCATGTGCCCCGGGCTGCGGGCGCCTTTCCAGACCTTGCCGGGATACGTCCCGGCGCCGCGCGAGCCGGGAGCTCGCTGGCGGTCGGATTGGCCGTGGGTCTTCGGCCCACCTTTGAAACCGTGCCTTTTCACTGCCCCGGCGAAACCCTTGCCTTTCGAGATGCCGATCACATCGACGCGGTCGCCCAGCACAAAGACCTCCACCGTGAGCTTATCGCCCTCGCTGACCTCCGGGCTCTTGGTGCGGATTTCCCGCAGGTACCGCAGGGGGGGCAGATTTTTCTTATTCAGGTGTCCGAACTGGCCACCGGTCAGCCGACTGCGGCCGACCTCTTGGAAACCCAGCTGAACGGCAGAATAGCCGTCCGTAGTGGGTTTGCGTACCTGGGTAACATAACAAGGCCCAGCTTCGATCAGGGTGACGGGAACTACCGCACCGTTCTCATCGAAAATCTGGGTCATTCCGATTTTCTTGCCAATAAGCCCTTTCAACATCTCGTTTTTCTCCTGTGCGGCATCACCGCAGCTTTCCAAATATTTTCGGGACTGTCAGCCTGGGCTGGGCTGCATCATCCCCGGTCGGCCAGTCAACTCTTCCCGGTGACCTGTTTTATGGGCTGTTCACCGAAGAAGCGTTCTTGGTCCGCCGATGTGGGTCGGTCTGAAACCGACCCGTTCAGGCTGGTCTGAGACCCGCCTTTATATCTTTATCTCGATATCCACGCCTGCGGGTAAATTCAGGCGCATGAGCATATCGATGGTTTTCGAGTCCGGGTCGATCACGTCGATCAGACGGTTGTGGGTCCGAATTTCGAAATGCTCGTGAGAGTCCTTATCGATAAATGTCGAACGGCGCACGGTGAAGCGCTCGATCTTGGTCGGAAGCGGGACGGGCCCGACAACCCGGGCCCCGGTCCGCTCTGCGGTGTCCACGATCCGTTTGGCGGACTGGTCCAGAACCCTGTGGTCGTATGCCTTGAGCCGGATGCGAATTTTTTGTTTAGCCATACTTCACCTAATCCAGAATCTTGGTAATCACGCCGGCGCCGACGGTCAGGCCGCCTTCGCGAATGGCGAATTTCGAGCCCACTTCCAGCGCCACCGGCACGATCAGCTCCACTTCCAGGTTGACATTGTCTCCCGGCATCACCATCTCCACCCCTTCCGGC
>JBFKII010000012.1:0-29764 GCA_041632295.1 Anaerolineales bacterium
GCAGCGATGGCCAGCAAGCGGCTCCGGACCCGGAACCAGAACCCGCCCGCATCTGGCGCTTCCACGCCCCAGATGCGGTTGAGGATGGCCTTCAGCTGAACGAAGACGCCTGAAGCAGTGAAAAGCAGCAGAGCAGCACCAATAGCGGAAGGCAGCACCCCGGAAACGCTGCCGGTGGTGTTTTCGGCGACCATGCGAACTACATCGGCGCCTTCGTCGCCAGCCAGCCTTCCCGCCTGGGCGGACAGATAATCGACAGCGTTGGGCCGCTCGAAAATCAGGCCGGTGATTGCGATCGAAACAAGGAGCAAAGGTGCGATCGCAAAGATAGCGTAATATGCCAGCGCCGCCGCCTTACGGCTGGCCTCATCCTGACCCCAGTTGGTGTAGGTTTTTTTCAGCAGTCCCCAGAATCTGCGCAGCCCGTCCGAGGTCACCGGACAAAGGTCCCATTTCGCAGGTCTTCCATCGCCTGGATGATTTCTTCCCGCGTGTTCATCACGAACGGACCGTAGGCAAAAATTGGCTCTCGGAAGGGAGCACCTGCAAACAGCAGAAAACGGAGCGGTGAATTGGGCGTTGTTTCAACCTGCACTTCGTCGCCGTCCGTGAAGGAAAGCATGTGGACGGACGGCACGAGGGCTTGCTGCGAACTGTCAGAGAGGTCAAACACACCTTCCCCCTCGAACACATAAACCGCCAGCGTGTGGCCGCGGGGCACATCCAGCTGGAACTGACGGTCAGGCTCCATGTGCACATCCATGTACAACGGCCGGGCGGCGATCTCCCGGACCGGACCAGTTTCCCCGCCGTACGAGCCGGCCACCACACGAACCGTGACGCCATCCTGCCGAACGGAGGGGATCTGCCCGGAGAGCACCCCCTGGTAGCGCGGCAGGCCCATCTTCCCGGACGCCGGTAGGTTGACCCACAGCTGAAAACCGTCGACGTGCCCGTTCTCGTCCCTGCGCGGCATTTCCTCGTGCATGATTCCGCGGCCGCTGGTCATCCACTGGACGTCGCCCGGGCCGATCGTATCAATGTTCCCCAGGCTGTCGCGGTGCCGGGTGTACCCCTCCAGCATGTAGGTCACCGTTTCGATGCCGCGGTGCGGGTGCATCGGAAAGCCCTGGATCGGTCCCTGGACCGGGTCCTTAAATGAAAAATGGTCGAAAAGCAGGAAGGGGTCGAAATGGTTTTCTGGCATCGGGGCGAAAGAACGCCGTAAACGCACTCCTGCACCCTCGATGACCTGCCTGGGCTCGATGATGTATTGGATTTTCCGGATTTGCTGTGTCATTCTCAGGTACCTTTTTCAGATTTGAACCTCAATTTTAACCAATGACCGGCCTGTAGCCAGCCGGGTTAAGAATTTTTTTACCCTGGCCTAAGAGCGGTCCGCTCATCGAAGAATTTGATAGATCAGCCAGGCCAGCCCCAACCCGATCCCACCCAGCAGAATCGGAAGGACGAGTCGGGGGATCAGGTACAACCTGAGGGTCATTTTCCGGTCATTGATGTGCGGGAACGGTCCAGGCGGCTGGGGCACATCCAGGAAACCGCACAACGGCCCCCAACCCTCGGAAGGGTTGAAAACCAACAGCCGCCCGGCAGGCACATAGGCTTTCACCTCTTCAATGTGCGCTTCAAACTTGCGGATGGCGTATTCCCGCTCCTCGAAACGACCGTCAAAAATACGATCCCAGACCGCAGCCCGGCCCATGCGCTCCAGGCCTCGATATGGCGGAGCCAGACGCAGGAACCATCCGGGTAAAGCGAAACCCCTATAGATGGTTTCGTACGTGCTTTGGTACCACGTTTCGGGGTCCCGCACGGTCAGGATCACCCTGGCGTCCGGAAAATGAGCCAGAATTTCTTTGTAAAAACCTGCAATCGGATAGTCCAGGCCCGCCGCATAGCCCCCCAGAAACGCACGCCAATCGACCGGTTTGCCCTCCGCAGCGGCCTGCCAGATCCTGATATGACCCGGATGCTTGAATATTTCCACCACATGATAGCAGGGTTTAAAGCCGATCTGCTCAAGCGCCTGGCTCAACGACAACGTTCCGGTCCGCCCAAATCCCGCGCCGACGATCTGCACAATGCTCTCTCCTGTTTTGCCGCCGGCATCCCAGCCAATTACCTTGCATGTTGGAAACAGCCGGTTGCCACGGCATGCATACCCATTATAATCACGGCGAGGGTGCTGCGTTCCTGGGATTCTCTCGCCAACCTGCATTTTCCAGACCGATCCGGAGTTTTATTACCGGCCGGACCTTACGCCGCTTCCCGGTTCTCCGGAAGAAGCAGGGGCCTCGCCGGTGCATACCGGGTGCCCGGCTGGCCCGGATCCGTGCGAGAAAATCGCCCAAACCCCTGTCCCGCCACGGCATAAGCCCGGTGAGCCAGGGAGGGAGCCCCAGGATTTTTGTATTTCTTTATCGATTAATTTCATGGAAAATCATTACGAACGTGTTGTGGTCACCGGAATCGGCATCGCAAGCCCGCTGGGCTGTGATGTGGCCACCTTTTGGAAGCGTCTGACCGAGGGCAAGTCGGGCATCGTCGCTTTGCCGGATGAAGACTACGGCGGGATGACCTCCCGGATCGGCGCGTTGGTCAACGGTTTCGAAGAGGAGGCACAGTTTAACAGCAAGGACCGCCGCCGCATGAGCCGGGCTTCACGGCTTGCGCTGGTCGCAGCAGAGCCGGCATTCGAACAAGCCGGGCTGACTCCGGAGTTGATCGCCGGTTTTGACCGGGGCGTGATCCTGGGTAGTTCGATCGGCGGGTTCGCCTGCTCCGATTACGCCTTCCGGGACTACTACCTGCACGGCAAAGGCTCCGCCCTGGTGATCCCCAACTCGATGAACTACAGCCCGGCCGCCAACATCTCGATCCGCTTTGGTTTCAAAGGCCCCGTGCTGAGCGTGGAAGCGGCCTGCGCTTCCAGCGCGCATTCCATCGGCTACGGCTTCACGATGATCCGAAATGGCATGGCCGAGATTGTCGTCACCGGCGGTGCGGACAGCCCGTTCTCTCCCGCAGTGGTCAACTCGTGGTGCAGTATGAAAGCGCTTTCCACCCGCAACGACACTCCTGCGACGGCCTCGCGGCCTTTCAGCGCCGACCGCGATGGCATGGTGCTGGGAGAGGGCGCCGGTTTGATCGTGCTGGAATCGGAAACCTCGGCGCGGCGGCGCGGGGCCACAATCCTGTGCGAAGTTAAAGGCTACGGCTCAACCGGGGACAGTTTCCACATCACCCGCCCCACCCCGGAAGGGCCGGCTGAGGCCATGCGCATGGCCATGCGCGACGCGGGTCTTGAATCAACGGACATCGATTACATCAACGCCCATGCCACTGCCACCTTCCAGAACGACAAGAACGAGACCAAGGCGATCAAGATGGTCTTCGGCAGGCGTGCTTACGATATCCCCGTCGTCGGCAACAAATCCGCGTTGGGGCACTCGATTGGGGCCAGCGGGGCCCTGGAGTTGATCAGCTGCATTCTGACCCTGTGCCACCAGGTCATCCCGCCGACCATCAACTACACCACGCCCGACCCCGAATGCGACCTGGATTACGTCGTGGATGGCATGCGGCGCGCAAAAGTCGAAAACATCCTGAGCAACTCCTTCGCCTTTGGGGGCAGCAACGGCGCATTAATCATTGGCAAATACCACTAGAGCCGTCCTATTCGCCTTCACGCTGGGCCTGCTTTTTTACTTCAATTCCCTCCAGCCGACCCTTTCCTGGGGTGACGGCGTCCGGCTGCAGCAGGAAGCGCTGACCGGCGAGTCCTTTATCCTTGCCGAACTGGTTGAGAAGGAACTGGCGTACGACCCGTACCCCTTCGCCCGTCTGGGGATCGCCGCCTGGGACCACCCCCTGTACGTCGTGCTGGGCTACGGGTTGGTCCAGGCCGCCTCCTGGGCTCCGACCATCAACCCGCTGTGGGTGATCAACGCCATCTCCGCCCTATTCGGCGCCGCTTCCCTGGCAGTGTTCACCCTGGTTGGCCTGCGCCAGTCCGGGTCGCTGGCAGGCGCCGGTCTGGGGGCGCTGGCCCTGATGGTCTCGCACACTTTTTGGTGGCACGCCACCACGCCAGAAGTCTACACGCTGCATCTCTTTCTGCTGCTGCTCAGCCTGGCGCTGTTCTTCCATTTTCTCGAAACGGAGAAGGACGGGGCGCTGAACGCCAGCGCGCTCGTTTTCGGCCTGGCGCTCTCCAATCACTTTCTGGCTGCACTGTTGCTACCGCCTGTGCTGGCCGGCCTGGCCTGGCAGGCCAAAACCGGGCCGCTGCCCGGCGGTTTCGGGCGCCGAAAGATTATGAAGGCGGCGCTGTTTGCGCTGGCCGGGGCGGGGATCCTGCTGGTGCAGGCGCTGCGCATGCTGCGCTCTTTTTCAATCACCGAGTTGGTTGACCCGCTGGTAGGAGCGCCATTCTTCCAAAACCTGAGCTGGAGCGGCACTGCCGCCAGCCTGGGGACGTACATGGGGTTCCTCACCTTCCAGTTCTCCCCCTTTGGGCTGGCCCTCGGCCTGCTCGGATTCCGCGCCATGCGGCGTGCAAAGCCGGAAATTTTCAGACTGCTCCTGCCGGCGTACGTGATCTACGCGCTCTTCGGGGTCATCTACCAGGTGGCGGACCAGTTCGCTTTTCATCTCACATCTTACGCGCTGTTCGCCCTCGGCATACCGTTCGGAGTGAAGCAGGTCTATGCGCAGTGGAGGCGTCCCTGGGCGCACGCACTGGCCGGCGCACTGGCTTTTTGGGCGCTGCTCAGCCCCGCCCTGCTCGGAAACCTGCCGCAGATCCTGCGCAGCAACGGCGTGCAAGAGGGCGATTTGGGGATTCCCCAGATCGGCAGCGGCGTGCGCGATGGGCTGGATTTCTACCTCAACCCGAACAAACGTGACGACGTCAGCGCCGTGCGCTTTGGGGTTGAGACCCTGACCGCCCTACCGCCCGGCTCCCTGGTGCTCGCTGAGTGGTACTTCGACACGGACGAGTATTTCATCTTTCGCTACTTCCAATCGGTGGAAGCGGTCCGCCCGGACGTCACGGTCGTTGGCTGGCCGCTGGAGGACCCCTTCGATTTCGACCCCGGCCTTTCGGTCGGGTTGGTGGAAGCCAGCCTGCCCCAGCGGCCGGTCTTTATTTCCTCACTGAACGAGACGATTTATGGCTTTTCCACCCTGGCCGAACAGTACTGCGTTTACCCTTCTCTGAACCTGTACCGGGTGGAACCTTTTGAATCCCCCCGCGAGAGCAACCGCCGCTGCCTGTCCCCCGGGCAGGGCTCTTGATTCAACCCAAAAATCCAGCCTGGCTGAAAAACTTCAGATAATGCGAAAGCAGGGGCGGTCCCACCGGCGGGCAGCTGATCCCGGTACCCGAGAGCGCCGAAAGCGTGTTTGCCATCCCGAAGCGCGGCATAAAGATCTGCTCGATTTCGACCTCTTCCAGAATCGGCAGGAAGGCGTTCCAATCTTCGCCCTCAGCCGCCAGTGAGCGGCGGAAAAGCGACTCGCGCCAGTGTTCAAAGGGCACCACATCCACCGGGAGCCCAAGCCGCCGGACGAGATCGACCATCTCTTCATACGGGTAGGTCACCGGGTTCCCCAGGTGGAACACCCGTCCTTCCGGTGCGGCCCGGCGGCTGATGGACACGATCGCCCGGCTGACAAAATCCACAGGAACCACGTCCACCTGCCCGGACAGGCGCGGGACCTTGCCGATCGCCAGGCAGGCACGGCCCAGGCTCCAGACCAGATCGGTGTGGTTCCAACCGCCGGTCTGGCTGTGGCCTGAGATAATGCCGGGGCGGTAAATCGAAACCGGGATACCGCGCGCGGCGGCCTGCCGCACAAGCTCCTCCGCCACCCACTTGCTCTGGGCATATCCGCCCAGCGGGGCGCCGGTCTCCGGCAGGGATTCGTCCTCGCCGAACACCCGGCCCTCCTCATGCGCCCCGGTGTGGAAAACCGAAAGGGTTGAGATGAAATGCACCGGCTTGAGCCTGCCGGCAGCGGCGAACCGCAGCACCTCCTGGGTGCCGAGCACGTTGGCAGGCTTGTGTGCCGGGTAAGGATGGATAAAGTTGACCATCGCCCCGTTGTGGTAAACGCTGTCGATCTTCGCGCCCAGCCTTTCAAAATCTTCTTCCGGAATACCGAGAAGTGGCTGAGACAGGTCCCCGAGTTGGGGGAGAATGCGCCCGGCGTCGCCGTCCTGCCAGATCCCGTACTGCGCCAAATTTTGCCGGACCCGTTCCAGGGCGGCTTCTTCCGAGTCTGCTCGCACCAGGCAGTGGACCCGAGCCGTTGTACCGTCGAGAAGCTCGCGCAGGAGGTAGGCGCCCAGGAACCCGGTGGCCCCGGTCAGCAGGATTTCTCGCGGTTCCGCGACCGGCTCCCAGGGGACATCACCCGCCCGGATGGTCTCGTCCAGTAACGCCTCGGCCTGCAGGGCCTCGACCGGCATCCCCTCCAGCAGCCCAAACCCCTTCCGGCCGGAGGACCGGGCGTTTTCGACGGCGACTGCCAGGCTTTCGACCGTCGGTTCCTCGAAAAGGCTGCGCAGAAGCACGGTGACGCCGAACGTCTCCCGCACCCGGAAAACCAGGCGAGTAGCCTGGAGCGAACTGCCCCCCAGGTCGAAGAAATTATCACGCACGCCCACACGGTCGATCCCCAGCACCTGCGCGCAGAGTTCGGCCAGTTGCGCTTCGGTGTCACTGCGAGGCGCCAGGTAAGCGGCCTGGACTTCGGGGCGGGTGCTTTCCGGCTGGGGCAGCGAGCGGCGGTCGATCTTGCCGTTCAAGGTCAGGGGCAGGCGGTCCAGGATGACGAAGCGGGAGGGCAGCATGTAATCCGGCAGGGTGCGCCCCATTTTGCTGCGCAGCGCAGCGGTTGAAAATTCGGATTCTGATACGTCCAGCACGAGGTATCCGGTAAGGGCCGGCTGCCCGCTGCCGTCGGTGATCAACCCGGCGGCGGCCTGCTGCACCCCTTCAAAGGCGTTCATCGCCGCTTCGATCTCGCCCAATTCGATCCGGAAGCCGCGCAGCTTGACCTGGGAATCGATGCGGCCGCCATACTCCAGGGTGCCATCCGGCAGCCAGCGCACTGCGTCCCCGGTCC
Source organism: Anaerolineales bacterium (assembly GCA_041632295.1). GTDB lineage: Bacteria > Chloroflexota > Anaerolineae > Anaerolineales > JABWBV01 > DATDOR01. The sequence continues at coordinate 7,156 of JBFKII010000012.1, forward strand.
GATAGGCGCGGACCATCGCTCCGTCACCATTCCCGTTACCCAGCCCGGTCGCTGGAATGCGAATAAATTTTTCTCGGGTCAGTGCTTCGCGCTGGTGATATCCGCGGGCCAGCCCCCGGCCGGCGATCAACAGCTCGCCAAACACGCCGATCGGGGCCGGCTGCAGGTCGCCATCCAGCACGAACACTTCGGTGTTCGATATTGGCCGGCCTATCGGAACCGGCCCGCGCCCTTCTTCAACCCGCTGCACGGTCGACCAGACGGTCGTTTCCGTCGGGCCGTACATATTCCAGAGTTCGGCACAGCGCGGCAGGAGCGCCTCGGCCAGGTCTGCCGGCATCACCTCTCCGCCGCATAGAACCCGCAGGCCGTCGCTGCCTTCCCAGCCGGATTCGAGCAAGAGGCGCCAGGTGGCAGGGGTAGCCTGCATAACGGTGATGCTTTCCTCCGCCAGCAATTCGGCGAGCGCGGCGCCGTCCCGGACGGCTTCCTGGCCGGCGATCACCAGCACGCCCCCCACGGCCAGCGGCAGGAAGAGTTCCAGGACGGAAATGTCAAAGGACAGGGTAGTCACCGCCAGCAGCCGGTCCGAATCCCGGAGGCCCGGGCGGGACGCCATGGCGAGCAGGAAATTGACCACGGCTCTGTGGGGCACTTCGACCCCTTTCGGCTTGCCGGTGGACCCGGAGGTGTAAATGACATAGGCCGGATTTTCCGGGCGGAACTCTTGCCGGACATCCCCGCTGCTCGCCTTTTGGATTTCGGGGTCATCGACATCGACCCAGGCACCCGGAGCAAATTGGGCGCTGCTGGTCAGATCACCGTGGGAAAGGATCAGCGGGAGCCCGGCGTCGGCGACCATGTAGGCGATCCGGGCCTCGGGATAGGAGGGGTCTAAGGGAACGTAGGCCCCGCCGGCCTTGAGGATGCCCAGCAGCGCCACCAGCATGTCCAGGGAACGCTGCATGTACACCCCCACCAGGCTTTCCGGGCCCACACCCCGTCCGACCAGGTAATTGGCCAGTCGGTTCGCCCTCTGCTCCAGCTCGCCGTAGGTCAGCGATTTGCCTTCATAAACGGCAGCTGTTTTTTCCGGATGGGACCGTGCACTCGATTCGAAAAGGCTGTGCACTCCCACCCCATCCGGAAGCGGCTGCCTGGTGCGGTTCCACCTGCGCAGCAAAGCCTTTTCATGCTCCGGAACCAATGGGAGGGTTCGGACCCGGCTGTCCGGCCGGTCTCCGATGCCCTCCAAGAGGACCTGAAAGTGTTCCAGCATGCGGCTGACGGTGTCTTCGTCGAACAAAGCGCGGTTGTACTGCAGGGACGCCAATAAAGTTTCGTCCGCTTCGGCCATCATCAGGGTCAGGTCGAACTGGGACGGCTGCCCCGGTAGCGGCAGCACCTCCAGCTCCAAATCCGAAAGCGGGACCACCGATCCCGGTACGCCCACGGAAAAAGCGCTCAGGCCCTGCTGCTGGAGCACCTGCGCCTTTTGGAAAATGAACATGGTTTCAAACAGCGGCGGGCGGCTGTGATCGCGCGGAAGTTGCAGATGGTCTGCCAGCAGCGCGGGCGGGATATCCTGGTGGCCGAAGGCCTCCAGCATTCGCTGCCGGACGTTTTCAAGGTGCTCCAGAAAAGTCAGATCGGCGCCAAACTCCGCCTGAATGGCGACCGGATTAATGAAATACCCCACCAGGTCGGCCAGTTCCGGGCGCTCCCGCCCGGCCATGACCGATCCGACCAAAAAAGATTCCTGCCCGGTGTACCGGTAGAGCAGGGCCTGGAATGCGGCCAGCAGCAGGTTGAACAGCGTGGTGCCGCTGTCCTTCGCCAGTTCCTTGAGGCGGGTGGCGGCGCGCTCCGGCAGGCGCAGATGGATTGCATCCCCGCGAAAAGTTTGCATGGCCGGCCTCGGGCGGTCCCCTGGAAGATCAAGTTTCTTTTCGCCTTCCCCGATCACCCGATGCCAGTAATCCAGGTGAGGCTGCATGTCTTTCCCGGCCAGCATCCGCCGATGCCAGCGGGCGAAGTCGGTGAACTGCAAAGCGCGGCCGTTCGGGGAGGGGAATGGCGCATCCGGCTGTTCGTAGGCCGCAAACAAGTCGCGCAAGATCAGGGAAACCGACCAGAAATCAGCGACCAGGTGGTCCACGGAAAAAAGGACCAGGTGTTCGGCAGCATCGCCACCGGCCGTCACTTTCAGGACCCGAACGCGAAAAGGTGGATCGGTCTGCAGGTTAAATTTTCGCCAGGCCTCGCGCTGCAGGTAAGCCGAAATTCGATCCTCGGCCCAGTCCATGGCGTCCAGCACCAGCAGCGGGGGATCCGGGGCTGTGGCGATATCCTGGACCGGCTCTCCATCCTGCAATCGAAAGGTCGTGCGCAGGGCGGGATGCCGGTCCATCACTTTGGCCAGGGCGGTTTCCAGCAGCTCGATTTCGAAAGGCCCGCGGACGCGCGCCGCGCCGGCGATGTTGAACGCGGTCTCATCATCGGTCAATTCGTGCAGGAACCACATCGCCTGCTGGCCGTGGGTTAGAGGATGGGGACCGGCCGCATCGGCAACCGGGATCTTGTCGCTGAAAACCTGCCGTTCGATCAACTCGCCCAGGGCCTCGGACAGGTCCTTCATGGTGGGCCCTTCCAGGAATCGGACGATCGGCAACTGCACACCGAAGTGCGTTTCGACCGCGTTGCGCACCTCGAGCGCCATCAGCGAGTCCAGGCCTAGCGTGTTGAGGGGGCGGTCTGGCCGGATATCTTCACGGCGCAGGCCCAGGGCGTGGGATAGCTGGCCAGCAAGAAAGTCTTCGATCTCACCCTGTTTGTTTTCATCCTGGCTTTCCGCCTGGTCTTCACGGGCCGGACCAGATCGGCGCGGCACCCCATTCCGGCTGGGAGGCTCCCCCACCGGTGCGGCTTCGGAGGGTGGATGGGTTTCCGCGCGAGCCGGCTGGCTTGGTTGGGCAGGCGCCAGAACCGGTTCCGCCTTCCCGGAAGCGATCTCGGTCCACTCGGATTCGGCCTGCCGTAGGAAGATGCGGAAAGTGTGCCCTCCGGGGTTCCCGGTTTCGATCGAAATTTGCAGCCGGTGCGGGCCCGGACGGCCGTAATCTACCTCGGCAGCGAAACGGATCTCTTGGAGCCGGTTTTCCACACCGGAAAATTCCCGCACCGCCCCGATCGCCAGGTGCAACAGGGCGTCCTGGGCGATCGAGCTGTGTTCGAGCTCGTAAAGCGGAACAGCGACAGGAAGGCGGCGGCCTTGAAAAACAGTCGGCGCTGAGGCCGGTTCTCCCTCTTCCAACCAATAACGGCTGCGATCGAAGGGGTATGCCGGCAGCAGGACCTTCCGGCCGGGACGTCCGGCCTGGAACGCCTGCCAATCGATATCCAGCCCCAGCTCGTACAGGCGCCCCAGCGTATCCAGCGCCGTTTCCCATTCGTCGCCGGTTTCATCCATAGATGCCAGCAGGTGGCACTCACCAGCATCCAGGTGATTGAGTATCCGCCGGGTGAGGCCCAAGAGCACCGGCCTTGGCCCCACCTCAAGGAACACATCGACCCCCTCGCGCAGCAGCGTACGGACGCTTTGATAAAAGTGCACCGGCTGGCGGATATGGCGGGTCCAGTACCCAGCTCCCAGCACCTGTCCTTGCCCGACGACTTCGCCATCCAGGTTGGAAACCAGGGGGATGTTGGGGGCTGAAAATGGAAGCCCCTCCACCTGGCGCTGGAAATCCTCCAGCACCGGGTCCATCAGCGGGGAGTGAAATGCCTGAGAAACCTCCAGGAATCTCGAGACCACCCCCTGCGCTTCCAGATTTTGCTGCAGCTCTTCCAGCAATCCGGCTTGCCCGGATATCACGACGCTTTCTGGCCCATTGACCGATGCGAGGGCTAATTCAGAAGAAACCTGCCCGGCAGCCGCCGCAGCCCGAGACTCAGACAGAACGGCCGCCAGCATCCCGCCGCGGCCTGGCGCCTCATCCATCAGCCTGCCGCGGGCGGCGACCAGTTGCAAGGCTGCTTCCAGGGGCATGACCTCCGCCAGGCAGGCCGCCACCAGCTCACCGAGGCTGTGCCCCAGCACGAAAACCGGCTCGATCCCCCATGATCGCCACATCGTACCCAGTGCGTACTCCAGGGCAAATAGAGCCGGTTGGGTGTAGCGCGTGCGGTGGATCAGCGGTTGCCAGGCGCCGCTTTCCTTTTGAAAAAGGATGTCCGCAAGCGGTTGGTCCAGCAGGTCATCCAGCACCTTGGAACAGCGATCCAGGGCAGCCCGGAATACTGGTTGGCGTTCATAAAGCACGCGGCCCATGCCTGGGAACTGGGCGCCCTGACCGGAAAAGAGGAAAGCCACTTTTGCCGGTTCGGCGCTGTTCCTTCGCAGAGGGGCTCGGCGCCCGTCCAGGAAATCCGCCAGGGTATCTTTCACGGCCCGACCATCCCCTGCAGGCACGGCCAATCGAAATTCGAAATGCGAGCGCCCGACCTGGGAGGTGTAAGCCGCTTCATGGAGCGATCCCAGGTCGGCGGAGGCATATTTTTCGGCCAGCATGCGCAGGGACCTTTCCGAGCGGGCTGAAAGGGCGAGAAGCGCGGTCCCTTGTGCAGGCGGATCGGATTCCTCCGCAAGACCGGCAGGCGCTTCCGCCAGCACCAAATGGGCGTTCGTCCCCCCAAAACCGAAAGAACTGACCCCGGCCAATCGCAGCCCGCGCGCACGCTCCCAGGGCTGTGCCCCGGTGGGAATGCGGATCGGCTTGTCCCCAAGGTTGATGTAAGGATTGAGCGATTCAAAATGGAGGTGCGGGGGGATTTGGGCGTGTTTCAAGGCCAGAGCGGTTTTGATCAGCCCGGCGATCCCGGCCGCAGCTTCCAGGTGCCCGAGGTTGGTTTTGACCGAGCCGACAAACAGCGGTTCGTCGTTTTGCCAGACGGAAGCCAGCACGTTGGCCAGCGCGTGGATTTCGATCGGATCCCCCAGGGGAGTGCCGGTGCCATGGGCCTCCACGTAGCCGATCGAGCTTGGGTCGGCGCCGGCCGCTTCCAAAGCGCTGAGGATTACCGCCTCCTGAGAGGGGCCGTTCGGAGCGGTCAGGCCGTTGCTGCGGCCGTCCTGGTTGACCGCCGAGCCGCGCACGACCGCGAAGATCGGGTCGCCGTCCCGGAGGGCTTCGGATAGGCGTTTCAGTATTACCACACCGCAGCCCTCGCCGCGCACATAGCCATCTGCTGCGCCGTCGAAGGTCCGGCAGCGGCCCTGCGGGGAGAGCATACGCGCCTGGGAAAACGCAACATTCAGCTCCGGGGAGAGGATCAGGTTGACCCCCCCGGCGATCCCCAGGTCAGTCTCTCCCTGGCGCAGGCTCTGGCAGGCCATGTGGACCGAAACCAGGGAGGACGAGCAGGCGGTATCCACGGCCATGCTGGGGCCGCGCAGGTCCAGCAGGTAGGAAAGCCGGTTGGCGGCAATGCTGTGGGCGTTGCCGGTGCCGGCGTAAGCGTCCAGATGCTGCAGGTCGGCAAACTGCCGCCGTGAGTAGTCGTAGCTGCTGATGCCGATGAACACGCCGCTGCGGCTTCCGGCCAGATCGCCGGGCGGCAAACCGGCGGATTCAAGCGCTTCCCAGGCCACTTCCAGGAGCAGGCGCTGCTGCGGGTCCATGCGGGTCGCTTCCCGAGGGGAAATGCCGAAAAACCCAGGGTCGAAGTGGTCTACCGATCTGATGAACCCGCCCCAGCGTGAATTTGTCTTCCCGGGGACCGTGGGATCCGGATCGTAAATCTCTGCTGCCGTAAAGCGGTCTGGGGGGACCTCCGAAACCGCGTCGGTCCCGGAAATAAGCAGCTGCCAGAACGAATCCAGGTCATCCGCTCCGGGGAAGCGGCATGCCATGCCGATAATCGCCACCGGCTCCTCCGCAACCGGACTGCCGGCATGGCCCGCCGATTCCGCCTGCTTTGCCGGTCTGCCCGCCAGGTGTTCGGCCAGCAGGCGTGGGGTTGGATAATCCCAGGCCAGGGTTGGTGAGAGAGAGCGCCCCAGGAATTCCTCCAGGTCCCCGGTCAACGAGACCGCAGCTGCCGAGTCGAGGCCGTAGTTAACGAAGGGTTCATCCGGGGAGACTGATCCTGCAGGGAGCTCGAGTTTAAGGGCCAGGCGATCGCGTATCCAGGCCAGCACTTCGGCCTTCCCTTTTGAATCAAACAAAGTGGCAGCATTTGCCGGTTTTTGCGGCGCGGCCGGTTCGAGCGCTGCCCCGGATCGCCATGCCCCGACCACGGCAAGTTCGCCTTCCAGAAAAGCTTCGCGGGTGGCCCGGCGCTTGATCTTACCGCTGGAGGTTTTTGGAATGCTGAGCGGCTTGACCAATGTCACCGCGCTCAGACGGACCTGGTGGTTTTCAGCCACAGCCCGCTGCAGCACCGGCACGATTTCATCCATATTCGGATGCCGGTGCTGGCGCGTGGTTTCGCAAACCACAGCCAGCTTTTCCTGGCCCTGCTCCTCGAAGGAAAAAGCCGCGCAGGCGCCCACCTGCAGCGCCGTGTGGGCCTTTTCCAGAGTCCTTTCGATATCCTGCGGATAATGGTTTTTGCCGCGAATGATCATCAGGTCCTTCAGCCGGCCGGTGATGAACAGTTCTCCCTGGTGAAAGAACCCCAGGTCCCCGGTCCTCAGAAAACGGCGCTCCTCATGGCCCTCCAGCCGGGCGGAAAACACCTCCCGGTTCAGGTCCGGCCGCGCCCAGTACCCCTGGGCCACGTTTGGCCCGCTGATCCAGATCTCCCCGACCTGATTTTCCGGACATTCCACGCCATTTTCCGGGTCGACAATCCGGATCTGCTCGTCGAGTAGGGCCCGCCCGCAGGCGACGAGCATCTGCGCATCGGCATCTCCTTCCTCGGCCAGGACCGCCTGGTGCGCCTTCAAGGCCTCCTTTTGGAAGCGGTGGGCGATGGGCACCCCTGGCCCCTGGCCGCCTGCAGCGATCAACGTGGCTTCGGCCAGGCCGTAGCACGGATAGAAAATTTCAGGCCGGAGCCCCGCTGGAGAAAATGCCTCCCGGAAGGCCCTCAGGGTCTCCATGCGCACCGGTTCAGCCCCGGTGAAGCAAAGCCGCAGGTTGGTGAGGTCGAGGGAAGCCGCCTGCTCGGGGGTGATCTTCTCCACGCACAGGTCGAATGCGAAGTTGGGCGCGCCAGTGATCGTCGCACGGAATTCGGTGATCGCCTGGAGCCAGCGCAACGGCCGCTGAAGAAATGCCACCGGGGAGATCAGCAGGGACGGTACGCCGACGTACATCGGCTCGAGGATGCCACCGATCAAACCCATATCGTGGTAACTCGGCAGCCAGAACACGCCTCGATCGTTCTGGCGCAATTGAAAACCCTGCCGGATCATCTCCAGGTTGTACATCAGGTTCGAATGGGTCAGCATGACGCCCTTGGGGGCGCTGGTCGAGCCGGAGGTGTACTGCAGGAAGGCCAGCTGATCCGGCGAAGCGGAGGCCGGTTGCCAGCCCTCCCCCCAATCCGGTGCGAGCTGCTCGGTGTCGATCCAATCCAGGGTTTCCAGGAGCGGTTCGTGCTCGAAGCGCTTTTCGACGCTACCGAGGATTTGGGTGGTCGTCAGGGCGAAACCGGCGTGGGCATCGTGGACGATGGCCTGGATGCGAGGCATCGGCCGGTTGAGACGAGGCGGATATGCCGGCACGGCGGTCGCGCCGGCATACAGGCAGCCGAAAAAGGCGGCGATGAAATCCAGGCCTGGCGGGTACAGCAGCAGCGCGCGTTCTCCCTGCGCACCTTTCGCCATTAGCTGGCGGGCGATTGCGGCTGCCTGGCGGTCCAGCTCGGCATATGTGATCGAATTCTGGCGTTCCCCACCATCTTCCCAGAATGCGTACGCCAACGCGGCGCCATCGGTTTGGCCGCGTTGGCGCAGCAAGTCGACCAGTGTGTTAGGGGCTGGTTCCATACGGAAGATTTCGTTTGTAGAAAAGGGTCAAAAGAGTGCCTGTCAATTAAAAACCAACCATCCCGGACTTACAAAAAAGTTTTATATCATATAAATGTTAACCGCAATTCTAACCCTGGTAAACCGGGCTGATTTACCCATTTTCTACGCGGGGGTGTCCACTATAATTGCGAGCGTCCATGAACGCCCGCCTGAAAAACCAACGATTTTTCCTGTGGTTCAACAAGCTTTTCTTTCCGCTGCTGTACCTGGGCCACTGGCATAAGGACACGATTGAGGTCCAAACCGATCAGGGGGCCGAATTCAGCGTACGGGTGAACAGCTCCGACGTCCTATTGATCTGGGAGATCTGGAAAAAGAAAATCTACGCGGATCCACGGCTGCCGATCCGGCCGGGGGATACGGTGGTCGATATCGGCGCTCATATCGGAGTCTTCTCGGTCTGGGCCGCCAGGCGCGCTCATCGCGGCCGGGTGATCGCTTACGAAGCCGCGGCGGATAATTTCCGACTGCTGGGCCGCAACCTAGAGCTGAACGGGCAGAAAAACCTGGAAATTCACCGGCTTGCCGTTTTTGAAACCGCGGGTGAGTTCGATTTTTACCTGCCCGGCGCAAACGGGGCACTGGGTTCGTTGTTGCAGGACCGGCGCTCCGCCCACGAACGTGTCCAGGCCGTCACGTTGCAAGATGTCATTCGACAGATCGGTCCAGGTGGGATCGGCCTGCTGAAAATGGATGTGGAGGGCGCGGAATACTCGATTATGCTGAACACCCCGCCGGAAATCCTGGCAGGGGTGCGCGGCATAGTCCTGGAATACCACGAGTTTGAAGGGTCCACGAAGGGCCCAGAAGCGCTGGTCGCCCACCTTCAGAAATGCGGTTTTGAAACTGCCCTGGAAAGGGGCATTTTTCCGCAGAAATTCCTTTTCGGGACGGGGATCATCAAAGCCTGGCGCCGGCCGGGTAACTGATCGAATTAGGCAATAAAAAAACTGGACATCGGGTGTGTCGCCGTGGAGCTGCTTTCTATTTTCCTGGTTTTGCGTTAGGATTCGGGTGAAGCCGCCTTTGTGCACTCACATGCCGGTCAGTCAATCCGGGTAGGCGGAAAGAGAGGACACCATGTATGACGTGATCGTCGTCGGTGCACGCTGCGCTGGCGCGCCCACCGCGATGCTGCTGGCTCGCCACGGGCACCGAGTCTTGCTGGTGGATCGGGTTAAATTTCCCAGCGAACTGCCTCACGGACATCTGATACACAGAAATGGACCCTCCTTTTTGCAAAAATGGGGGCTGCAGAAACAGGTTGAGTCGACCAACTGCGAGCAGATCGACTGCCTGACGGTCGATCTGGGGGATTTCCCCCTGCAAGGCTGCGGCCTTTCAGGAAAAGAGACCGCGTATGCCTATGGGCCGCGGCGGCAGCACCTGGACAAGGTCCTCGTAGATGCAGCCGTGGAGGCCGGCGCAGAGCTGCGCGAGGATTTCCTGGTTGAAGGTTTCACCGCCGAAAAGGGGGCAATTACCGGGATTCAGGGCCGCTCCAGGCACAGCGGGCAATCGATCCAGGAAGAAGCCACGCTAACGGTAGGCGCGGACGGCAGGAATTCAATCCTGGCAAAAGCGGTGCGCGCCCCGGTCTACGAAGCCACGCCGCCTCTGACGTTCTGGTATTTTTCATACTGGAGCGGGGTTTCCCCCAACGGCCTGGAAGTATATCTGCGGGACCGCAAAGTGGTGCGTGCGTATCCGACCAATGATGGCCTGCTGGCCGTCTATATCGGTTGGCCGGCCGAGGCGTTCAACACCATCCGGTCGAACATCGAACACCATTTTTTCGAGGTGCTGGGAGAAATCCCGGATCTGGAAAACAGGGTGCGCGCCGGCCAGCAGCAGGAACGTTTCTACGGCTCGTCCAATGTCCCCAATTTTTTCCGCAAACCCTTCGGAAACGGTTGGGCTCTGGCAGGTGACGCCGGAAGCCACAAAGACCCGTACCTGGCCCTGGGCATCTCGGACGCATTCCGGGATGCCGATGAGCTATCGAACGCCGTACACGAGGGATTATCTGGTGAGAAACCGCTGGAACAGGCCCTGGCCCTGTTCGAGCAGCACCGCAACCAGGAAAGCATCCGCCTTTACCGGCAAAATATCGGAATGGCCAGTTTCAATCCCATTCCCCAACAAACCTACCGCCTGCGGGCTGCCCTGAAAGGCCATCCGGAAGACACGCGGCAGTACTATCTGGCGGTTCATGGGCGGATCCCGCGAAAGCGGTTTTTCAACGATGACAACCTGGGGCGCATTCTCGGCCACGCCTGAGCCAGAGGAGCTGGAAAACATCCCTCGAAAGTCATGGTTGACATACGTAAAATGGGGCAGGGAATTATAAATTGGCAGTAACAACTCCCCGAAACTCACGTTATTAATACCGGCAAACACAAAGGATTAATACCTAAATCCTTCCAAGACCCCGAAAAGGATCATCCGTCCAGAAAAGAACTTGGGGCTCGCAAACACTCAAATGGCAGAGAAAATCAACAAAGCAAATTCCTTCACTCGTTTGACGGGTCTGGCCGGCGCGCTGGCCGGTTTGATGATTGTCCTCGGAGTAGCCGCCAATTTTGCTTTTCCGGGGTCGGATATTCTGATCATTTTCCTGGCTCTTCTGGGAATCCTGGGCATTTTCCTGGCTGTGCGCGATGCAGGTCAGGTACAGCTTGGTATCGTCGGCGGGCTGGGGGTTTTGATCGGTGTAGTCTTGCTGGTTTTCAGCCGGAGTACGCTGCTGGCCGGGATTTTCTTTGGAGCCGGCATGCTGGTGCTGGTCTTCGGGATGCACAAGACAGGCGTTTTTCCCGCCTGGTTGATCGGCCTGTGGGCGCTTGCCCCCATACTCGGGGTCCTGGGTTTGATGTCAGTCGGCCCGGATGCGCTGTTCCAGCAGATTGGTGCCGTTTTGCTGGGGTTGGGATTTATTGGCGTTGGATATACCTCATTGGCCAGAGGCCGGACATGAAACCTGCGTAATCATTCCTTTTTCGAAAATCGTTGTGCTCTTTATTCCCATTATTCGAAGCACAACGATTTTCTTTTTTAATCGACGGGATCAGCGTCTGGCTTCTGGCAAACCGTAGCTGATGCGGTAGACCGCATCCCCGGTGTGATCGCCTACATATAATGCCCCATCCGGACCAAACACCAGGGGCAGCGGCATCACTCCCGGGGGAAAACGGGCGAACCATTCTGGTTCGGCGATAATACTTTCACCTTCCCGCGCCAGCACCACCCGCTGGATCCCGGTTTGCACACCCGGCTTGAGGAAGGAACCGAAAATTGCCACGAATGCATCGCCGTGGTAAAGGGGTGGGAACGGCCCTGCACGGTTGAAATCGATCCCGTTTGCGGAGGAATGGCTTTCAAAAAAAGCTAGCGGCGCCTGAGATTCCGCACAACCAGACTGGTCGTGCCCGTCCCAGCAGCCCGGAAATCCGTAATTCCCGCCAGGAACGATGCGGTTGAGCTCCTCGAGCGGAGCTTCCATGCCAAGGTCGTCGCGACCGTTTTCCGTGGCAAACAGATCGCCGGTCCGCGGGTGAAATGCGAGGTCAAAAGGGTTTCGCAGCCCGGTGGCGACTACCTCGGTCTGCAGTGTCTCCACCTGAAAGCGCATGATCGTGGCGCTGCGTGCATCCGCCTCGAAGCAAACGTCACAGGTGGACCCGACGCCCATGTACAGCCAACCATCCGGCCCAAACTTGAGGTTGTTGTTTTGATGCCGGCCAAACGGCAGGCCGGCAAACAGGTCGGCGGACTCATCCGCGGATCCGTCCCCATCCCGATCCCGCAGGCGAGCGATCGCCCCCTGGTAAGAGATAAAGACCTCCCCATTCTCGGGATGGACCGCCACGCCCAACGGTGTGGGGAACCCAGAAGCAAATAACCGGCTGGTTTCGGCATGGCCGTCGCTGTCCAGGTCTTCCAGCAGGTAGATCCGGCCGTCCAGGGAGGCAGCCAGCATCCGCCCCATGGGGTCAAATGCCAGAGCGGTGGGGCGGTCCAGTTCCGCGAACTTGAGGATCGAAAAACCGGGCGGCAGCTGCGCGCCGGGCAGTTCGCTGGCGGACCCGGGCACGGTCGGCAGCGGCGTCTGGGCAGGTTCCGGCGAGGTCGGGCTGGGCGTCGCCGGCAGATCTGGAGCGGTGGGGTCAGTGTCCGTAGCGGCCGTCAAGGCCTGGAGCTGGAAAGCGGTCGGGGTAGCCGGCCCGGCCGTCGGGGGCCCTGAACATGCCACGGCCAGGCCGGCCAGCATCAAGGCGACAGGGAGCCAGCCCATCTTCCTGACCCAAAATACCACCGCCTTTCTCATCAATCCTGGTTTTCGAAATATTCCCGCATCGGCTCGAAATACGATTCGACCCAGCCTTGTTCGTATTGCCTGCCATGAGGCGGCAAGCCGGTATGCCGCAATGTGATGCCTGTCCCGTCTCCTTCGGCCTCAAACCGGATCTCCAGCGTGGAGTCGGCCTCATCCTGGGCGAACTCTGTGGTGCGCCAGGACTGCAGGATCCGCCTGCCCGGCTCGAGGGCCAGGTTGCGGCCGCGGATATAGCCATCCCAGGCCTGGAAGTCCTCCTCCTCCCGGTCGCTCACCCGGGCGCGGCCACCGGTCATCGCGCTGTGCTCACCGGAGTCCAGCCAGGCACGATACAGGGTTTCAGGGGGTGCGTTGATTTGGGTGCTGATTTCAAATTCGATCGCCATGTCCAGTTCCTCCGAAAAGTTCGACCAGCCAGACCGTCACGTGCCCTCAGAGTCTATCCGAAAAGTGGGCAACCCGGTCGGACCCATCCTTGCAACGCGCGACCATTTCCGGTAAGCCGGTCGGCCCGCAAGCGGGTTATCGGTACCGAGAGCGAAGGGGCATTTTTCGCCCCACCCCGTGCCCTGGTCCTCCAAGCGTTATAATCGCTCCAAATCAACCGGCCGGGGGTCAGGATTTGCAACGCCAGGCCCACCGGGCGAATCGAAGGAGCGAAAATGAACTACCGATCTTTAGGCCGCACCGGGGTGATGGTCAGCGACCTTTGCCTGGGATGCATGAACTTCGGTTGGAAAACCGGTGAGGAGGAGTCGATCGAGGTCATCGACCGGGCGATCGAAGCCGGGATCAACTTCCTGGATACCGCCAACGTGTACTCGCGCGGCGCCAGCGAGACCATCGTCGGAAAAGCCCTGAAGCATAACGGGAAGCGAGGCCAGATCGTGCTGGCCACAAAGGTCCACGGACGCATGGACGACGACGACGTCAACGCCGCCGGCAACAACCGGCGCCACATCATCCAGCAGTGCGAGGAGTCCCTCCGGCGCCTGCAGACGGACTACATCGATCTGTACCAGATCCACCGGCCCAGCGCCGACACGCCGATCGACGAGACCCTGCGCGCCCTGGACGACCTGATCCGGGCGGGAAAAGTGCGCTATGCCGGCACCAGCACCTTTCCCTCCTGGCGGGTGATGGAATCGCTGTGGGTGGCCAAGGAGCTGGGCCTCAACCGTTTCGTCAGCGAGCAGCCGCCTTACCACCTGCTGGACCGCAGCATCGAGCGCGAGCTGATCCCATTGGCCCAGACGTACGGCCTGGCGATCCTGCCCTGGTCCCCGCTGGCGCGCGGTTTCCTGACCGGCAAGTACCAGCGCGGCCAGGACATCCCAGGAGACAGCCGGCTGGAAGGGGATCTGCAGGGGCCGTTCAAGCGGCGCACCCAGCAGCACTTCAGCGAAAGGGCTTTCGACCTGCTGGAGGTCGTCCAGGCCCTGGCAGCCGAGAAAGGCTGCACCCCCAGCCAGGTGGCGCTGGCATGGGTGAACGCCCAGCCGGGCGTCACCAGCGCCATCATCGGCCCGCGCAATCTCGAGCAGTTGGAAGACAACCTGCGTGCGGAAACGGTTGAAGTCGAAGATTCCGACCGGGCGCGCCTGGACGAAGTCGCCGAGCCGGAACTGGCGATCGTCCCTTACTACCACGGCAGCATGATCGATTTCAAGCCCTCCCGATTCGGCTGGCTGTAAACAGGTTGCTATCTACATCGCCGGATACGCGGTATTCCACCGATATTCCATAGCTCACCCGGCAGGGGGATTCCTGGGTTTGGGCATCGTTTCTGTTACCAAGAGGGGCTTCTCTGATAGTCCCACTGCTTCTCTTCGATTTGGGAACGGAAAGGCGGGCGATCCAGATCGATCCAGGGGATGAATCTGGATGGATGCCGGCCACTCCCTTGAGATTTCCGAAACAGGAAAAGCGCCTGGTGACGGACCCTTGCCTGGTCAAAAAATGACACGGCCAGTCGTACCTGTACGCGAATGGTCCGACCGATCATTCCACGAAGCCAAAACCGGATTGATGTATACTCTCAGGGTTCGTGGCAAAAGCCTATCTAAAACCAGCCCAAGGAGATCCCGGCATTGAAACCTAAACTTATCCTCCCGTTGCTGCTGTTTCTGACCGCCTGCTTTGCGGCTTCGTGCTCGAGTCCATCCGGAGAGCAGATCCCCGTTACCGAGACGGCGGCGGTCACAGAGCCCGTCACCCTGCGCCTGGCAGTGTCGCTGACTCCCCAGGAGCTCGAGTCTTTCCAGGCTGCGATCGCCCCGCTGGACGAGCGCCATCCAGAATTTGATATTGAGCTGGAGGTCATTCCCCAGCAAAGTTTCGGCGAGAAGATCAACACCGAACTGGCCGCCAATGCCCTGCCCGACGTGATCCGCGTCCAGGGGCTGCTGGCCCAGGGCTGGATCCGCCAGGGTGCGTTCCTTGACCTCGACCCATTCATCCAGGAAAGCGGCCCGAATCCGGGAGATTTCTTTCCAGGCCCCCTCGAGCAGTTTGAGTGGCAGGGCAACCTGTGGGGCTTACCGGACACCGCCGCACCCGAGGTGGTCTTTTACAACAAAGACATGTTCGACGCCGCCGGCCTGGCATACCCGACCGATGATTGGACCTACGAGGATATGCGCCAGGCGGCTGTCATGCTGACCCTGGACAGCGAAAGCCGCAATGCCGAAGACCCGGATTTTGACCCTGATAACATCGTCCAGTGGGGCTGGAACGGCGGGCTGACGTATTTCTGGCAGCGTCACCTCGTGCGCGGGTTTGGCGGGGATTTCTGCGCCAATCCCGACTGCACGATGATGGAATTCACCGCACCGGAAACGGTCGCAGCGGTGGAGTGGTGGGCGAGCCTGACCCACGATGACCATGCCACGCTCTACGACCCGTACGGGGGCTCCCAGACCGGCGTGCCCGGTGATATGTTCATCTCTGGCCTGGCCGCCATGGGTTACAACGGCTACTTTGCCGTCGGCCAGCTAAACAGCGCCGGCAACATCCGCTACGGGATCGTGCAGCCCCTGCTGGGCGAAAACGGGATGCGTTATACGCCGCTCAGCGTCAATGGCTACGTTATCAGCTCGGGGAGCGAATACCCCGAACAGGCCTGGGCCCTGGTGCAGGCCCTGTTAGAGCCCGACTTTTTGGCCGAGACCTGGGGCAGGCCCGGGCACGCCGTCCCCGCATTGCGCACCGCTGCAGGGTCGGTCATCAACCCCGACCTCGAGCTCGAAAACCAGCAGGCGATCGTGGCGGCGATGGAGTATGGTGAGGTCTTCAAACCTTACACCAGCAGCGCGTTCGCGGTCTACGGGCAGACCGTCGACCTGTTCGTCCAGATGATGAAAGGCGAGATCGAGCCGGCAGAGGCGCTACCTGAAATCGAAACAACTGCCAACGAACTTCTAGCCCCGGACAGAGACGGTTAAGCGGTCCCGAAAGCCTACGCGCCTCCCCTATGCAGCCCGGCACCCTGGAAAAGAAGCGTGAACGCTGGTTTTACCTGCTGATTTCCCCCTGGATCATCGGTTTTCTTTTCTTCCAGGGGGGTCCGCTTTTGGGGGCCTTTGCCCTGTCGCTGGGGGAATGGCCTTTCCCCAATCCGCCGAAGTTCGTCGGCCTGGACCATTTCCTGCGCATGCCCTCCGACCCGCTCTTGTGGCGGACCCTGTTCAACAGCGCATATTACGCCCTGGGCACCGTCCCGCCGGGGATCGGGCTGGGCCTGGGGCTGGCTTTATTGCTCAACCGGCCGGGCAGATTGGTTGCCCTGTTCCGGCTCCTTTTTTTCCTTCCCATCGTGGTCTCCAGCGTGGCCCTGGCCTTGATGTGGGGCTGGATATTCAACCCGCGCTACGGTCCTCTCAACCAGCTGCTGGCGCTGGGGGGCATCCGCGGCCCCGGCTGGTTTCACGACGAAGCCTGGGCGATGCCGGCGTTGATTCTTATGATCCTTTGGCTGCTGGGCATCAACATGGTGATCTACCTGGCTGCGCTGCAGCAAATCCCGGACGAACTCCACGAAGCCGCCGCCCTGGATGGCGCCGGCCGCTGGGCGCGCTTCCGGCACATCACCTGGCCGCTGCTCTCACCCGTAACGTTTTACCTGCTGGTGGTCAATTTCATCGGCTCTTTCCAGGTCTTTACACCGAGTTACATCCTGACCCAGGGCGGACCGAACAACGCCACGCTGACACTGCCCCTGTATATCTATTTCAACGCCTTTTCCTGGGGAAACCTGGGATACGCTTCGGCCGTGGCGTTGGTGCTGTTCCTGATCGTCATGGCCCTGACCTTCTGGCAGTTCCGTCTGGCGGACCGTTGGGTCTTTTACGCCGGGGGGCGGGTGTGAGTTCGCGGCTGGAACCGGCCTCCCGCTTTCCAAGCTGGCTGTATTACGGCCTGCTGGCTGCCCTGGCGCTACCATTCGCACTGCCGCTGTTCTGGATGGTTTCGACGGCCTTTATGCCCGCGGACCAGATCTATTCGGCCGCCGCCCGCTGGCTGCCCGATCCCCCAACATTGGAAAATTTTCGCCGGGCCTGGGCCCTGCTCGATTTTCCCCGCTTTATCCTGAACTCGGTGCTGGTCACCACGCTGAGCGTTGCCGGCACACTGCTCTCCTCTTCCCTGGTGGGATACGCCTTTGCCACCCTCTCCGGGCGGGGGAAAAACACGCTGTTCGCCGCGTTGATCGCCACGCTGCTGGTCCCACCTGCGGTGACCTGGATCCCGCTGTTTGTCCTTTTCAGCCGGGTGGGCTGGGTCAACACCTACCTGCCCCTGGTCCTGCCGGCCTTTTTCGCCCACGCCTTCTACGTGTTCCTGTTCCGGCAGTTCTACCGAAGCCTGCCGGAGGAGCTTTTCCAGAGCGCCGAGATCGACGGCTGCAACCCCCTGGCAGCTTACTGGTGGATCGCCCTGCCGCTCTCCCGGCCAGTGCTGGCCACCGTGGCGGTCTTTTCGTTTATCGCCAGTTGGAACGATTTTGTCGGGCCGCTGCTTTACCTGAACACCACCTCCAAATTCACCCTCAGCCTGGGCCTGTCCTTATTCCACGGGCTGTTCTACACTCAGTTAGAATATCTGATGCCGATGTCCCTGGTGGCTTTACTGCCGGTCCTGGGGCTGTTCATTTTCGCCCAAAAGCACTTCGTGGCAGGCATTGTGACCTCATGACCGATTCCCAACCTGTCCGCCGTGTCAGCAACATCTCGCGCGCGCAAGTCTCTTTCCAGAAACAATTCTCCCCCATGGGTGTGGCGCTGCTGTTTCGCACCAACTCCCTCGAGCTGCTGGCGGCAGCCGAGGAGGCTTTAAGCCGCTATCCACAGCAAAAGGATACGGATGCGCCCCTCATCATCGAGCTGTTCGTCAGCGACCACGAAGGCCGGCCGGCACCTTATCCGCCGCTGATCTGCCGGTCTCACGGCCATCTGTTGAGCCTCAGCGTGGGAGCGGAAAACAGCATGGTCTCGGATTTGCAGGCGGGATACACTTTCGGCTACCTGACCCAGGCCATGGCTGCCGACCAGGCTTTCGTTCGCTACACATTCATTGAAGCTGCGCTGCAGGCGATGCTCGGTTTGGGGCGCGATTTTGTCGCCATTCATGCCGCCTGCGTCGTCAAAGACGGCGTTTCCCTCCTGCTGGCCGGCGCTTCCGGGGCGGGTAAATCCACCCTGGCCTATGCCTGCCTGAAACAGGGCTTTGGACTGCTGGCGGAGGATACCATCCAGGCACGGATCCGCCCGCAGGGCATCGAGCTGTGGGGCATACCCTGGAAGCTGCACCTCTTGCCGGATAACGCCCACCTGTTCCCTGAACTTGGAAACCTTGAAACCAAAAGGCAGGTGAACGGGGAGTGGAAGATCGAGATCGACGTGCAGGGCCGCTTCCCCGGACGGGCCGTGCCGCGCGGCGGAGTCGGGCCGGTCGTATTTCTCGAACGAGATGGGAACGCAAGCAAGGCGGCTTATCGCCGGATGTCGCTGGAGAAAGCCAACCGGCGCTTCGAAGCCATCTGGAGCTGGGAAGTCGGGTGGCGTGAGGATTACGATTGCCAGCTACGAGACCTGTTGTCCCGGGGTGCTTACCTGCTTCAGGCGGGGGACGTCCCCGAAGAAAATGTCCGGGTGCTGGATGAGATCATCCTGCACTGGAAATCGCTGGATTAGGTCCCTTCAGGGCGCGGCTATTCCAGCCAGCGGCAGGCCAGCAGCGTCCGGATGGCCGCAAGCCCATCCCGCCAGCCGATGCGTTTGCCCTCATAGCTGGTACGCGGGCGGTAAGAGACGGGCACTTCATGAATGCGGTAGTCTTTTTTGAGGATTTTGGCCGTGATCTCGGGTTCGAAATCGTAGCGGTTGCGCGATAAGGAGATGCCGTGCAGGGATTCGGCGGTGAAAACTTTGTAGGCGGTTTCCATGTCTGTCAGCTCCGAGCCGAACAGCCAGTTGGTCAGGGCGGTCAGGAACCGGTTGGCGAGACGGGTCTTTGCCGGGATACGGTTTTCGGCATTCAGAAACCGCGAGCCAAAAACGACCTGCGTCTGCCGGGCGAGAATCGGCGCCAGCAGCCGGTTGTATTCGGCCGGGTCCAGCTCGAGATCCGCATCCTGGATCAACAGGACATCGCCGGAAGCGTGCCGGATGCCGTGGCGGACCGCCGCACCTTTGCCCCGGTTTTCGGCCAGCGGGTAGACCGCGACCGGGTGTCCTAAAACTTTTTGGGCGCGCGCCAGGATATTTGCGCTGCCGTCTGTTGAGCCGTCATCGACCACGATGATCTCTTTTTGAATGCCGTCCAGGGGTACGGCGACCACCTTCTCGAGCACCTCGTGAACGGTCGATTCCTCGTTGTGGACAGGGATGATGATGCTGAGCTTCAAGCGATGAAGATCCTGTTCGTAATCCGGGACCCGCCCGGTTTCGGCGGCGCTGAACGCCGCCTTCTGGAGATTGGGAAACGTCTGGTGGCCCGCGGCCATGAGGTCCACGTCCTGTGCGGAAAGACCCGGGCGGGCCTTCCGGGCCGGGAAACCATCGCCGGGATGCAGTTCAATTATATTCCCCTCCTTCCGGAATTTCTATTTCGGCACGACCGGCTGTCTTTTTACCTGAGCCGCTACCTGTTTTACTTCCGAAGCGCGTTTTGGGGCAAACGGATCCGCCGCATCGGCCCAGATGTGATCGTCGATTACGTCACTCCCTCCCCCAGCCTGGTGTATCCGCTCTCCCGCCGGCTCGGGATCGAATGTGTCGGGGAAATCATGGAATACCGGGGCCTGCGCGAGTGGCGGGAAGCGGCCGATCCGGTTTCCTCGCTGCTGGGCTTTATCTCTCAAAACCTGTTTTTCCGGGCCTTCGCATATCGCCTGGTGATCACCATCAGCGAGTCCACCCGGCAGCGCCTGCTCGGGGGCGGGATCCGGTCAGAAAAAATCCAGATTATCCCAATGGCGATCGATTCCAAAATATATCCGCCTCCCCAACCCCACGATCGCGACCCCCACGAGCTGATCGTTGTGGGCCGCCTGATGCTCCAAAAAGGGCATCGCTACCTGCTGGAGGCGCTGCCGGCGGTCGTTGAAGCATGTCCTCAGGTCCGCCTGACCATCGTCGGGGAAGGGCCCCTGCTGGCGGACCTTTCCCGGCGGGCGCACCGGCTGGGGCTGGAACAGCGGGTGCGATTTACCGGATTGGTGCCGGAGCGGAAAAAAATTGAACTGCTGTGGAGCAGCGGCATTTTCGTCATGCCTTCCCTGCAGGAGGGCTTCGGATTGGTCATGCTCGAGGCGATGGCCTGCGGTTTGCCGGTAGTCGCATTCGACCTGCCGGTCTTCCGGGAGTACCTGGGGCCGGATAACGGATTATTCGCACCCAAAGGGGATACTACGGCTCTCAGCCGCGCGATTCTGTCCTTGTTGAATGATCCCCCCCGGGCCCAGCGGATCGGCCGACACAACCTGAGCTTTGTCCAACGATTCAGCTGGAAGCAGGCAGCCCGGGATTATGAGGCTGCGCTAGCCCAGGCCCTGGAGGCCGATACTGACCGGCCTGTTTAGAGCAGTCACGGATACCATGTCCGGCTGGCTGGACGCGGGCCCACCGGCGGATCCGGGCTGGGATACCGCACACTGGCAGGCTTTGCGGACCGTGGCGCGCGTCCACGGGGTCGGGCCGCTGCTTCACCGGGCCCTCGAGCCCGCTTTCTGGCTCCCTGAAGAAGAACGCGACTGGTTTGCAAAACAATACCGTCTCAACGGCAGGCGCATCTGGCGCCTGCACGCGGATCTGGCCGAAATTTTGGAGGTGTTTGCCGCAGGCCGCATCCCCATCATGCCTTTGAAAGGCAGCCTGCTCTCCGCCCGCGATTACCCGGACCCCGCCCTGCGGCCGATGGCCGATCTGGACCTGCTTGTGCGCCCCTCGGACCGGGCACAGGCTCAGGATGCATTGGCGCAGCTGGGGTATGTCCGGGTCTCCGCCAGCTGGAAACACCAGGAATACGGCAGGCCCGGCAACCTGGAGGTCGTCGATTTCGAATTCGAACATCCCGAAAACCCGCGCAAGCTGGACCTGCACGTTGCCGTCGGGGAAATGCTTGCGGGCCCATCGGTCGACGTGACCGCCCGGTTGTGGGAGAGCGCGCTGCCGGGCAAGTTGCTCGGCCACCCTGCATGGATCCCTGCCAATGAAACCCTCTGGCTGCATCTCCTGATCCATACGAACGCCAACATCTGGGGGCTTGCCGGCCGGCTGATCCACCTTTACGACCTGGCGCTGATCCCGCCCCCTGAACGGCTGCCACCCGTGGACGGGCGCTTCACGTACCTGGCTTTGCACCTCCTGGAAAGGGTCTTTCCCGATCCTTCGCTGGCACCGCTCGTCGAGCAGGCCGGCGCCGGGCTGGAGCCAGCCTTCCTGGACTTCGCCGCCAGCTTCGGCCTGCACGGCAGTTCTCACCTGGGCCGGGAGGTAGCAGCGCCGTATCTCTCCCGGTTGGGCAGATTTTACAAGGGGCGCCCGCGCGACCTGCTGTCTGCGCTGGGCTTCCTGATCTTTCCCCAGCCTGGTGAAGTGGAATTTGCCGCCGGGCAGGGCGCTGGCGGGCTGCGCCAGGCCCTGGCCTGGGGGACGCTGGTGGCGAAAAAAGTAAGCCTGATCGCCCGGCTGGTGCGCGGCTGACGGGAATCCAGCCCACTCCCAGGCTAATCCTGCGCATATCCCCAAAAATCGACGTAGGGTTTCATCCTCTCGTACACCTCCGCCGCCCTGGAAGAGGCTTGGCGATCCCTTTCACGGCGCCAGGCGCCCACCTTCCGGTCGGTCACTTCCCCACCATGCAGGGCAAACTCACTCCGCCGTGCGGGGGAACGGGCCAGATACGCCCCGATCGGGCCGGGTTCCGGAAGCGGGCTGTGGACGAACGAGCGAATCGTGTCGAACACCTGCGGATCTGTGCACAGATCTTCGTAGCGCACAGGCAGGCAGTCGGCCGCCTGGGACATCGCCCGCTGGTATTCGAATTCGCGCAACAGGCTGCCGGCCACCGCGGCGGGCTCCGGCGGTGAAGCCGCCCCCTTGCGGACGGCGTGGGCCTGCAAAGACAGGTAAATATCGCGCGGATCCCGCCCGGTCAGCAGAATTTTCAACCCGGGAAAGTGGCGGGCGTAGGAGCGCCACCCCTCGTTGCGGATCTCCTTGACCCCCAGCTGGCTGGCATGCCGGGCCAGTTCGGGGAAAAGCCGCTGTTTTACCTCCTGCAGGACGAACCCCTCCCGCACCTGAACGAGACGGAATAGCAGCGCCAACGCTTTGATCCACGGCGCGCCGCGCGCCAGGTCGACACCGGACTCCCGCCAGCGGGCCAGGTCGACCGGGTCCCAGGCCAACAGGTTACGGCCCAGGTGGGGCTCGTGAAAAATGTAGCTGTACGGCAGCGCGGTCAGGGCTTCGCTGAGCAGCGTGGAACCCGTGCGGACCAGCGCGCCGATGTAGATAAACGGGCGGTCCTGTGCCAAATTGGTCGCAGACGTTTCGTTCATCGGCCGTTTCGGGGTGCGGAAATGACTTTCAGCGCCCAGGGCTGCCCCACGACCGGCAGTTCCCAGATCACTTCGAGGTCGTCCAGGCAGCTGAGATAGGGGAGATGCGGAAGGTGCGGAGCGTCCAGTTCCACCCCCGCCATGTCAAAGTAATCCACCAGGTATTGGATGC
>JBFKII010000013.1:0-29579 GCA_041632295.1 Anaerolineales bacterium
GTTCTTCGGCCGTTTCCCACAGGGTCGCCAGGGTGAGGCGGTGCCCGCGGCGGGCGAGCTGGCGGATGAAATTGCGCGGCCGGGTGCGGATCCGGGTGGGCACATACGGGCAGACAAAAAGGATATTCACTTTTGGAGGCATCAGGCCGCGAGGCGGAGGCGCCGCCCCGCCAGCCGCCCGGCCGCCTGAAGCAGCCGGTAAAGAACCGGCCCGGCGAAAATGAGCAGCAGCGCATCGACCGGCAGCCGGTAGCGAACCAATGCCCAGGTCAGAAGGTGAACCCCGGTGTACACCAAAGCAAAAAGCAGATAAATGGTCTGCGGCGCACTCCACCGGCGAGGGAAGTTCGCCACGACCCCCCAGGCCATCAGCGGCAGGAAAAGCCCGAAGCTGCCCACGCGGGCGATATTGCTCAGGGTCCCCGAGCGGGGAGAAGGCCAGAACTGGAAATAGGCCGGGATGCGGCTTATCGAAAGCTGCAGAAAACGGGCGGGGTCATCTGCCACGAACCCGAGCCCGCGCTGCAGGAGCGCCCGGTCCAGGGCGGCCTCGTCCAGGGAACGCAGCTCTTCCGGGATCAGCCGCTGGTAAGCCCCGGGTTGCGGGAGAATCGGCATAAAGCGCAAACCGTGGACCGGGTGGTTGCCCCAAAAAAAAGCATATCCTGCGTTGGTGTTGAGCAGGACGAAAGCATCAAACTGCCGGAAATTGAACAGCGTGGCTGGCAGGATGGCGGCGATCATGACCGCCGCCGCGATCAGCAAATTCCTGGCCTGGCGCCGCTTTTGCCCCCACCAGATCCACAGGAACAGAAAAGGAACGAACAGCAAGTAGACCTGGCGCAGAAGCAGGGTGATGCCCAGGACCAGGCCGAGCGCAGCGGCAACAGGTATCTCCCTGTTCCGTGAGATTTTCCCACTACCGTTGCGATCTTGCACGAGCACAAGGGACAGCTCCAGGGTACCCAGGATCGCCGTGATGTAAAAAGCCTCGGTCATCAGGGCGGCGCTGTAATAAACAAAGTAAAGATAGACCGCCGTCCCAGCCGCCGCCGCCAGGCCTGGTTTTTCGCCAAAAGCGCGTTTGCCCAAGCGGTAGGCCAGCCAGGGGTGCAGCACGCCGACCAGCAGCACCTGAACCAGGCGTGCGACCAGCGGGCTCGCCCCCACCAGGGAGTAAACCCCCGCCAGGAAGAGGCTGTACAGGTAGCTCCAATGCGCCGTTGGTTCCCCCGCAGGAGTCAGCGGCCACCAGAGGCGGTCAAATGTGAACCCATATCCCTCGCTAATCCGGACGGCCAGGTTGTGGTATGAGACCTGGTCGGCGATACCCGGCAGGTCGGTGACGGTATTTCCCAGGGAAAGCGCCGCACCCAGGCGCAGCAGGACCGACAGCGCCAGGATACCCGGCAGGATGCGGGACGGGCGGGTGGCTTCAGGCATCCCGAGCCAGCCTGCCATAGACCATATCCATCCCGCGCAGCACAACCCGCCAGTCATAGTGCTCCTCGACCAGCCGCCGGCCCTGTTCCGCAAGCCGCCGGCCCATTTGGGGGTCGTCCAGGAGCTGTAGGACGCAGCCAGCAAAGGCGTGGGGGCTATCCGCAACCAGCACGTGTGTGCCGTGTTCCGCCCGGATCCCTTCCAGCCCAACCGTGGTGGTGACCACCGGTATCCCCCGGGCAAAAGCCTCCAGGATACGGACGCGCATGCCGCCGCCTGCCCGCACCGGGACCGCCATCATGGCAGCCGCGTCCATGTAAGGCTCCAGGGCGGGTACGTATCCGGTGACCTGCACATCATCCCGCCCGCGAGCGAACGACTGAAAATCGGAGGGCGGGTTTTTGCCGACGATCGTCAGGGAAACCTCCGGGCGTTCCTCCCGGATGAGCGGATAGACCTGCTGGAAAAACCAGCGGATGCCATCAGCGTTCGGCGGGTAATGCAGGGTCCCCAGCGTCAGGATATTCGCCGAACCCTGCACGTGGCGCTTTTGGGGCAGGCTGGCGGAGTCCACGGCGATCGGCACCGCCGTAATCCTTTCCGCCGGCGCCCCCCCGGAGAGGTTGGTGTGCTGCCCGCTTTCCCCTAGAGCGGCAATGAAGGCGTTTCTGTCGTTTTCCGTGACCGTCATGACCTGGTCGAAACGGGACAGCAAGCCAACCGCATAGCTTTTCATCCTGGCCGCCTCCAGGCGAAGGAGGGGGCGCAAAAGCGCCGGGGCGTTTTTCGCCATGCGCTCGACCACCATCCAGACCGCATTATGGGAGTCGAACAGGGTGGCTGCACCTGTGCCAAGGGCAAACTGCGCCATCCCGACCTGATCCGCATGGACCACTTCAATCGCGTGCTCCGCCACAATTTTTTGTACCAGGCGGCGCATCTCGGGAAGGTCGTCCCGCTCGATCAAGAACGGCCGCCCGGAAACCAGGCTGCGCCCGAAAAAATACGCATCCCGCAGGCGCGAGCGACGGATGGGAACCGTGTGGACCGAGGTGCAGATCGAGCGCACCCGCCCCAGGTAGGGGGCTTCTTCCGGACGCAGGAAAGTCGCCAGATGAACGTGGTGCCCGCTTTCGGCCAGGTAGCGGAGCACGTGCCAGGTTTTCACCCGCGGCCCGGCGTCGGGGGGATACGGCAAAATCTGGGTCAGGACCAGGATGTTCACAAAACGTCCTTACCAGTCCGGACCGCTCTCGTACCCCCAATCCAACAACGTCTGCCCGGCAAGCTGCTTGAACCGGGCGACGTGTCGGGGGCGGAAATGGTTGCGCCAATCTCCTTTGATCCCCTTGCGGAAGTGCGATTCAGGGTCCGGCTCTCCCCGGGCGCGCGCTTTGCGAAAGAAGTTGCGCCCGGCGGAGAGGCGTTCGAAGCGATTGCGCTGAACGATGCTGCTGAGAAAATCGCCGGAAACCGGAATTTCAAGAAATTGGAATACCCGCTGCATATGCCCGGCTGAATTTCGGAGCAGGTCTTCAAAACGGACCATGCAAACCGCCACCTTTGCAGCCCGCCAGCTTTCGGTCAGCTCAATCATCGCCCGGGCATCCGGCAGATCGATGTCATCCCGCCCCTCGATGCAGGCCATCAGCGCTTCCCCATCGCTCATCTGATTGAAACGCTGGTGCCAGGGATGGCTTTCCTCCCGCCGGATGTGGAACATGCGGGAGACGGTCTGGTCCCGCGGGTCGCGCACCATCAGGACGGTTCGGATACCATGACCCCGCAGGCCCGCTCCGAGGCTGGGCGAATAAGCTAGGTGCCCGTGCAGGACATCACCCGGCCGGATTGCGCTGAGATCGATATCCTGCCACCCGGTATGCCCTGCGCTGCGGGTTCCGGGCAGGGACTCGAGCATGCGCGCCATCCAGGTGGTGCCGGATTTCGGACTTCCATTGACCAGGATCGCGGGCATATTTGCGCGCAGCTGGCGGCTGCGGAATGCATGCTCCAACGCCAGCGCCCGGTAGACCAGCTCTTCGAAAATAAACTGTACAGGCTGAAGGATCGCCATGTTCGTTAATTTAACTCCGGATCAGGCCTAAATCCCGCTAGGTATCCCCTGCACCATGTGGATCCCGCCAGGGAGAAACGGAAACTGAGTTTTCCATCCGGCACCGGCTACATCCCGGGCAGCAAACGCAGCAGCTGGCGGTAGTAGCTGGCCAGAAGCAGGTTTTCCTGGCGGGTTGGCGGCTGCTGGGCGTAGGCCAGCCAGCTGATGGACAGGCGCCCGAGCGCGGCGGCTGCCAAGATGGACTTGTACACCCCTGCCTGGAATTTCCCATGATGCTTGCGAAAATACCTGATTTTCCCGCGATAGAGATGCAGAAACATCTCCCGCCTGGATTGCCGGGTGCTCTGCCCTCCCAGGTGGACGATCTCGGCCTGCGGTACCCACCAAATCTGCCAGCCGGCTCTGCGGATGCGCAAGCACCAGTCGATCTCCTCGGAATACATGAAGTACCCTTCGTCCATAGGACCGACCTGGTCAACCGTTTCCCGGCGCAGCAGCATGCAGGCTCCCAGGATATTGTCAACAGTCCGTGGGGTCAGGGGGTCCCAGCCTCGCATGTCGTAAACCCCGACCGGGCGGAAACGGTCGAGGTGGAAAACCCGCCAGAACTCGCGAAAAAGGGTCGGCTCCGGGTAGCAAGAGGTCTGCAGACTGCCATTCGGGTTGAGGAGGCGCGGGCCGGCGGCGCCCACGGAGGGGTTTTCCCGCATAAATTGCAGCAGGCGGCTCAGCCCCTCCGGGGGGACAACCGTATCGGCGTTGAGCAGCAGAAAGAATTTGCCACCGGCCATCTGCAGCGCCTGGTTGTTGGCAGCAGCAAAGCCGGTGTTTGACGGGTTGTCGATCCGCAACACCCAGGGAAACTCCGCGGTGAGCATCTCCCGGCTGCCGTCCGAGGAATCGTTGTCGACCACAATCACTTCCCAGGCGCCCGCGTTCCGATCGAACCCAACCTGCAGCGACTGAAGGCAAGCGCGCAGCAACCGGCGCGTGTTCCAGTTAACGATTACGATGGAGAGCTCCATGCGGCAGCCTGATCAGGCTTCGGAGTCGGTTTCGACCTCTTGCTGGGCTTTCTGCATTTTGAGATGCTCCCCCAGGGCAAAAATGCCGCCGGCAAACACCCAACCCGGCAGGGTGGCGCTCAGCCCGCGTGCCCCAATGTTGTACAGGAAAGGGATCGTCCAGTCCCCGAGCATGCCGGCGACCAGCATGCCGGCCATGGCGCCCAAAACGCCGTAAGCATATGCCCTTGGGAAACCCGCCCGGAACTGGTGCACACCCCGCCAGGCATACATCACGATTTCAAATATCAACCACAAATACACAAGCAGCCCGAGAATGCCGACCTGGGCGATCAGGTCCACATACTGGTTGTGAGAATTGAACTGCACATACCAGCCCAGGATCGAGAACAAGGGAGTGTAAAAATAGTAGTTCGAGGGGCCCAGCCCCAGAATGGGGTTGGCTTTGACGATTTCATAAATAATGGCATACGTTGCATTTCGGGTCAGCAGGCTGTAGCTGTTTTCAGCCACCAGTGTCTGCCAGATCGGGCTCTGCAGGAAAAAAATGACGGCGACAAAGGCAAACAGCACCATGATCACCCGCCAGCGCCGGAAGCGTATCCAGGCGATAAAGCCCATGGCAGCCAGAACGGGCAGCCACCCGGAAACCCAGGCCCTGTTGAGCGAAAAACTTACCAGAATCAGCGTTGCAGAGAGCGCAATAAAGAACAGCCGCCAGCGCCAGCGCAGCCTGGTGTTGATCAAGCCCTGGCTGAACGCCAGCGCCCCCACCCAGTTGAAGAGCATGCTGCCCCGGGCGCCAGGCAGAAACGCAGTGATCAGCGGCGCCCGAAGGAACGGGAAGATGGCGCCAAAGATCATGATCGAAACCAGGCCGAGATACACATACACAATGATCTTGAGGTGCTTTTCGCGCTTGATCTCGTGAACCCCGACCAGGAAGGCCAGGGAGGTGATCACGAAAATTGCAAGTCCGGTCATCTGCGAAAGTGTATCGGCGCCGGGGACGGGAAACCAGGGCAGGAATCCTGCCACCATCGAAAGCATGGCCACGACCGAAAGGGCGATCGCCGCGTAAACGGCTCTTGCTGTGTTCAGCGCAATATGCCGTTCCAAGAGCAGCATCCGAACCAGCCACATCAATCCGAGAGCCATGACCGCAAAAAAGGACATGGGCAGATAAACCAGAGACCCGAAAAATGCCGGGGCAGTCAAAAAAAAGCTGGCCAGGATGAATATCAAAAAGCCGAACCAGCCGTGGCGGTTGTGGATGATAAAGAAGGTGATAAACAGCAGCCCGCTGCCGACGTAAATCGTGACCGGCCCTGAACTGAAAAACCCGGCAGAAAAACTGACCCCCAGAACGAAAACCACCACCATCATGCGGACCACCAGCAAATAGCGGTTGTTGGCGTAATTGGGGAACGTCTTTTTGACGGAATTTTCCGCGATCCGCGGCAAACGAAGGGTCATCGTCCACCCGCCAGGCGGCCGTCCCGCAGACCGCGAAAAATGTAACCTCCAATCACCCAGCGCTCCAGGCGGGAAATGATCGAAGATGGGGCTGAAAAGCTATCCAGAAAATAAGTCATGTGCTCGAGCGACCATAATACCGCCATTGCGGAAGAGAACGGCCGGATTAATTTACGAGCGATCAGAAGCCAGGGGTCCTCCCGCCAGGACACACGGACTTTATCCTCAAACATCGGCAGGTGTCGCCAGATGCCCGGATGAGTCTCAAACAGCTTCGCCGCCGCATGCGCCGCCCGGTACCAGCGTCGATAGGAACTGCGCAGGGTGGTCAACGATTGGTCCCAGTGGAAGGCGCCGGCGCCTCCACATTTTATCAGACGCAACCCGGCCTGATGTGCGCGGTAGCCGAAATCGACGTCATCCCAGTTGGGCCAACCGCCGGTCGGGTCCTGGATCCCACCCAGACGTTCGTAATCTTCCCTGCGCACCGCCAGAAGCTGGGTGTTGCACCCGGTGAAATCCACCTC
Source organism: Anaerolineales bacterium (assembly GCA_041632295.1). Taxonomy (GTDB): domain Bacteria; phylum Chloroflexota; class Anaerolineae; order Anaerolineales; family JABWBV01; genus DATDOR01. The sequence goes on from JBFKII010000013.1 coordinate 6,549, forward strand.
CTGGTTCGAACCCGGACGCAGGAATGCCCCGGTTTCCGCGGCAGCCCGGCGGGCGAACCCGGTGCGCATTTCGGGTACCCGGTCGACGACATCCCCCAGGGCGATCACTCCCCCTTCCCTGCAGGCCTCGGTCAGGGCGGCCAGGGCCAGCGGCGTCAGGGTGACGTCATCGTCGATGAACACCAGGATGGAGCCGCGGCTTAAGGCTGCCCCATACCGGCGCGCCTGTGTGGCGCCGGCGTTCTCTTGCCGTACCATCCGAAACCTGAAGGGATAGCCCGGCCGGAGTTTGGCTTTCGGGTCGGATGTGGAGCCGTCATCAACCACCAGCACCTCGAAGAGACCAGGATCGCAGGATTGCGCAGCCAGGCTATCCAGTGTGCGCCGCAATCCGTCCGGCCGGTTGCAGGTCGGGATGACCACGCTGACCGGAATGCTCAAGCCTGATTTCCCGGCAGCTTTTTGTCCATCAGGGCTCCACAATCGAAAGGAGCCAGTTTTCAAACTCCTCCCCCATTCGTTTGAGTGTAAATTTATTTTGGACCAGGGCCTGCCCGGCCGCGGCCAGCGACCGCCCCAGGGCCGGATCCCGCAGGACCCGGCGGATCTGCTTTGCCAGGGCCGAGGCATCCCCGGGCGGGAAAGTCAGGGCATTGTCACCGTCCACAAGCATTTCGGCCTGCCCACCGACCGGGGTGCCGATCACCAGCAATCCCGCGGCCATCGCCTCCATCACCGACCTGGCCAGCGGTTCCTGCCAGGTGGAAGTGAACAGGAATACATCATGCGATTTCAACTGGGCCGGGACCTGGTGGTACGGTATGCGCGGAATAAAATTCACCATGCCATCCAAAGAATGACGACGGGTATATTCATGCAGCTCCTGGACGTAGGCCTGGTGGCCGCTGCCGAGAACCGTGAGGCGAAGACTTTCCTCTTGCCCCTGCGATTTCAGGATTGACAACGCCTGCAGGGCGGTGATCACGCCTTTGTGAGCGAACAAGCTGCCGAAATACAACAGGCGTACGGGTCTTTCAGGAGCCTGGTCTGCCTGTACTGGTCGATAAAAAGGGTCAAGATCAATGCCGTTGTAAAGAACATCCGAGTGTGCAGGGATGCGCCCGGATTCGACCAGCGTTTCCCGCACATAGCGGCTGACGCAGCGTACATGCGGCATGGAAAGGGCGGGCGGATAATCTTCCCGGATCAATTTTCGCTCGACCACCCCGGCCAGGGGGGTCTTTATCGCCTGGAGCAGCCGCTTCCTTTCGCGGGCCTGCCAGTACTGCCTGTGCAGATCTGGATCCTCCGGCCAATAGGAGCAGAGATAATAAGCCACGCGATCCCGCATCTTTGCCTCTGCCCGGGCCGCAACGTTCAGCGACAGATTCCACATACCCCAGATGACCACCAGATCAGGCCGGAAGGAATCGATCGCCTGGTCAACTGCAGCGATATTTTCCCGCTCCTGCCGATCCCGCTTGAGGAAAAAATCCAGCGGCTTGTAAAACTGCATGTCGGCTTCCAAATGCAGGTTGCGCTGAATGCCAACTCGTGGCTCCGGCGACCCGGTCGCTTTCTGGCCGTTGGCAACCCCGTACCGGCTGGTCAGCACATGGACCTGGTGGCTGCGGCTGGAAAGGTAGTCGACCATTTCTTGGCATATTTGCTCGTAGCCCCCAATGTCATGTGGCGGGTACAGATTGGAAATAAACAGCAGGCGCATCGGCATCCCGCTAGGCCAGGTATCCAAGGTCGCGCAACCGTTCGTCGAGGCGCTCCCCTTCCACGTCCTCCACATCCTCATCGGTCTCGCGGATCAGATCCAGATGCGCGTCAACAATCGCTTGCTTACGTGCGGCGAGATCCGGCATACGCCCTGCCAGGTTTTCTTTCTCCAGGGGATCGGAGGACAGGTCGTACAGGCTGGGCTGTTGGGGGGCCTCCAGCCGCCAGATGTATTTGTAGCCTTCGGTCCGCACGGCGATCATGCGTTCATCAGGGCGCGGGCGCTCTGCGATCACGTATTCCAAATGATACGTTTCGGGAGCGCCCGACCAGATCGGCGCCAGGCTACGACCCTCTAAACGGCCCTCAGACTGGCAGCCGCAAAGATCCAGCACCGTGGGCATGACGTCTAGCAGGCGTACCTGTCCCTCAAAGGTGCCTGCCGGCCCCCCATCCGGAAAGCGGATGAAAAAAGGGACCCGTAAAATCTCATCGTGCAGGTTGTTCTCAAGATGCCCCAGCTGGCCATGATCCAGAAACTCCTCCCCGTGGTCGGCGAGGATCATCAAAACCGTGTTCTCCAGCAGCCCTGCTTCCTGCAGCTTTTCGATCAGCAAGCGGATCTGGTTGTCCAGGAATTGAAGCGCACGATTGTACAGCTGCTTGTAGCGCTCCAGCTGGTCCGGTGAGGTGACAAAACCGTTCCAGCTCTCATCGTGAAATTGGGCGATATCCCGCCAGGCCCCGGCGATCTCCTCCGGTTTTACCAGCGCGTGGTCAAGGTGATAGGGCCAATGGGTATCCATGTAATGTGCCCAGAGAAAATAAGGTCGCTCCGGTTTGGAAGAAAGCGTCGAGAAGATCGCCTCGCCGATCTCAGGCGCTGCGGAGTAGACTTTGGGCGGCGCCAGGCGGAAGCCGAAAGTGGAGATCGCCCGGTGAAAAACAGGGGTGCGGAGCAGGGTCTGGCCGCCTCGCACCCGGCGCAGCAGGATAGGGCGACGGACAGGCTGGAGGTCCCGAAACACGGTAAAGCCGCGATGGTATTTCCGGTACCTGCTCAGCCATGGATTGCTTGAGATGCCGATTGTGTGATACCCGCAGGCCTCCAGAGAGGCGATCGGGGAGGGGCGGCTGGGTGATAAAGCGCCGAGGCAGCCGCCGTACTGCCCCGCGTGGGAAGAGGTCAGGATCACCGGGAAGGCGGCCTGGGTCCAGGAACCCCCGCTGATGGCCTGTGTAAAGCGCAGGCTTTCCCCCGCAAGTCGGTCCAGATTGGGGGTGAATGTACCACTGCCGCCGAAGGTCGCCATGGTATCCAAACGCAATGCGTCGATGGTCAACAGAATGACGTTCGGGCGGTCAGGCATGGTTCTCATATGCCCGGCAGAGATCTCTGTACAGCACCCGGCAGGCTTCCGCAACGGCGGAGTCGATTTCCAATTCCGCCCTTTTCCCCGCCCGGGCCGGACCGATATTTTCCGCCGCAGGAGCTCGAAATGGAATCCCGATGAAGTCACACACATCCCGCATGCATGCCTCCGGGTCCTCAAGAACGCTTTCATAATGGACCAGCCGCACCCGGCGGTTTCCGGACAGCCCGAGATCGAAATACAGGCGGTTTTGAAACAACCAATGCAGAGCGATTTTTGAGGCCAGGTTCAGGTCTTGCCGGTAAAGGGCCCGAATCCGGGAACGTGTTTCCGGAGGCGGAGGCGCTGCAGCGTAGGCGCTGAAACCATCCCGCATCCACGCGTCCACCGGGGGAATGATCTCCCGCAATTCTTTTTCGCCCCTGGAGGCAGGTTCTTCGTAAAATTTTCGGCGGGCAGAGATGATCACATCTTGAAATTCCCGGAACATGAATAAAATCTTACCATGCGGAAAATTCGCCAGAATCTGTGCGCTGCGATAGGTATCTTTGATGGGTTTAAACAAAACAACCGCAGCATAGCTGCGGGAGATCAACGCCTCAATCCGGTCAAAGCTGCGCAAAAAGTAGGAATCGAAGGCGGCCGGGTGGTTTTCATTGTACAGATCGACGTCCACCAGGCAGCCCAGCCGTGAAACCATCATCGTGGTCCCGGAGCGCCCATTGCCGACCAGGAACACAGGCCGGGAACGACCGGTGGGATTGCGAAGCAACTGCAGCACCTTTTTCCGGAAACCACGGCGAAACGGCAGGTGCTGGCGAAAAATCTGAAGCATGGTTCGATTGGTGCCGGCCGGCGGCGCGGGTACGGAGGTCAGCGCCGGCGCCGGGACACCAACAGACGGCCAGTCAGGATCAGGCCCATCACCAACACCACCGCCAGGATCGATACCCCCAGATCGACCCCGGGGGAAAAGTTGGCCTCTGGAGAAACAGTGCTGAACGGGGCCAGCGTAGGCGTCGGCGTTTTCCCAGGCAGGACCAGCGCTTCTGTGGGGAAAGCGGTTGGGGAAGGGGATGGCAAAGGGGTGGGCTGGATTTCCTCCGGGTTGACGTTCTCAAGCGTGCGGTGCATGGCGTACAGCTTGAGCTGCGTTTCTCCGGGGGAATTGGTGAACAGCGTGACCAGCTGGTTTCCCCGGCGGGCCACCGCACGGACGTTGTGCACGTGGATGCGGTCGCCGATCGGCTCGAAGGCATCGAGGGAAACCAGATAAACCAGGCTGGGGATGCCCCATTTCGACCCATCCCAGGTGATGTCATAAAGCCCTTGAGGATAGCGGATCTGGCCCAAGAAATGCAATGCGCCGCTGCCATCCGCCACCAGAGTGTCCCCCGCACCGCCGTGTAGGCTGCCAAAGATCCGCACCGGGCCTTTCCAGGTCTCCCCGCCGTCCAGGGAATAGAGCGCTTCCCGGTGCGTGGTGGACACTCCGGCCCAGATAATATGCACCTGGTTATTGACGGCTTCCAGGAGCAGGCCGTCCGCCCGTAACTCGGTGGGTTCCTCGTCGGCCTGGTCCACGATCCGGAAATCGGACCAGGTGGCCCCGCCATCGATGGAGCGAAGGTAGTTGATCTGCTGCCCGGAGAGGGCGCCGTCCCCCAGCTTTTCTTCGTACCGCCAGACGACGTACAGATTGCCGTTGGTCGGGTCCTGCCGCAGGACGACGTTGGAGCCGCCGTAGTTCGGAGGGATATCCGGATCGAGCCAGCGGGGGGTGCTGAACTCGAATCCGCCGGCATCTGAGCGAGTGTAATACAAGCCGGGATTGTTGCCGAACAGGTTGGTCAGCATCAGGTGGATGCTTCCCTCGGAGTCCATGATCACCGACCCCTCAAAGGCCGGGACCGGGATGGGCGAGTGCCGCGTCCAGTTCCGAGCGTTCAGCGCACCGGCGTATGGAGCGCTGAAATGCTGCACCGGTCCGGTTTGATTCAGGGTCCAGAAAAAATGGATCGTCCCGTCGGGGGAGATCACCGGTTCGTAAAGGAAGCCCATCGTCGCATCGGGAAAGCTGACAAAAATGTCGATCGGCACCGACCAGGTCGTCCCGTCAAACCGGGCGTAATTGATCACAAAGCGCGACTCGCCGGGCTTCTTTTCTGCCCAGAACGCGTGCGCAAAACCGTACGGGTCCGCCACGAGTTCCGGCTTGGAGATCAGGAAGCTGCCTTCATCCGAAAGCTGGAATGGGCCAAACCAGCGTGGATCCTGCTTCTGGGCCAGGCCGGCGGATTTAACCAGCCCGGCCAGGGTGATGACGACTGCCAGGGCGGCGAAAAATTTTACAGGAAATCTTTTTTTCATCGTTTGCCAGTTCCGTGCCCGTCGAGCACCTCAAAATAAACGGATTCCAGCCTGCGTGCGTACACTTCCCAGGAAAACGAAGCCTCCGCCTGGCGGCGGGCGTGCTTGCCCAGGGATCGCCGCAGCTCGGGCGAATCGACCAGCCGGATCAGGCCGGACAACATGGCATCCACATCTCCCGGAGGGTGCAGCAGGCCGGTCTGCCCATCCACGAGCACCTCGGCGATCTGGCCGTCCCCGGAGGCAAGTATGGCTTTTCCGGCCGCCATGTATTCGTACAGCTTGAGCGGTGAAAACCACAACTCCTGCGGCAACCGGGGATACGGTATCACGGCGATATCCGCCAGGGCGAGCATTCCGGGGACTTCGCGCTGGGGGATCAGGCCGGTGATATGCGCATGGCTGGCCAGGCCGAGCAGCTGCAGGCGATCCTCGACCTCGGAGCGCACCGGCCCATCTCCGATCAAGAGGAGCTTTGCCCGGCGACCGGAGGCGAGCAAACGGGCAAACGATTCTAACAACAACTCCAGGCCGTGCCAGGGTTGAAAACCGCCCAGGAAGGCGACCACGGGACCCCCGCCGGCGGCCAGAACTTCCGGAACCCGCACGGGGGCAGCGCCGGGATGAAACAACTCGATATCCACGGCATTGGGCATCACCTTGATCTTTTGCGAGGCAACCCCCCAGCGCTCAACCAGCGCGCTCTGGGCTGCCCGCGAGACGCACAGGATCGCGTCCGCCCGCCGGTAAGTCATTGCGGCCATACGCTCTGCCGTCTCCCGGTGCAGACCGCCCAGCGGGTTCTCGGTCAGGTCCATCTCCATGATGGGATCTGCGCTGAAGGTCAGCACATAGGGCTTGCCAGCCCTTGCGCAGGCCAGTGCCGATCCAACGCTGAACAACCCATTGTGCTCATGAAGCAGATCGAAGCGAGGGAGCGCCCGGAGAACCGCATCATAGAACCGGTAGCTGTCAAAAAAAGCGAAATAAGGCAGGCGCAGCGTCCGCTGCACACGGCGCAAGGCTGATTCAAAGCCCTTGAAGGGAGGCCAGCCCGGCAGACCAGATGTCAGCTGTTCCACGTCCTCTGGCTGATCCACATCCCGGCAGCGAGTCACCCGCCTGCCCTGCAGGCGCAGGATATCCACGGTGTGCCCCCTGTGGCGCAGGCCGCGCAGCCCATACCGGACCGGCACCGAGTCGCCCAGATCGCGCCCCAGGTCCACGCTGCCTACATTCTGCAGCGCGTAGGCAAGTTTCAGCAATCGATCCGGTGGGGCTTCCGTCAAGCGTCCCGATTCCCGGTGGGTCCTCCCGGCGGGTTGGCGTATCGTGGCGTTCATCCAGTCGTCCCGTTGGTCGGCTCGGGACGGGAAAAAAAGGAGCCGAAAAATATCGAAAGCAAGCCGCGGTTTTTCAAGAGCGCAAGCGGCTCGATTCGCAGCGCCTCCCAAACTTTACGCCGGACCAGGCTGGGCTCTCGGGCATCGTGGGCGGCAAAGGCCTCCCAGATTGGGTAGCGAACCCGCAACCGGTTTGCAAGCCTGTCCATGTCCAAATCAAGCGGCGATAGGCCTGCTAAAATCGTTTGCAGGGATTTTTTCGGATCCGCACGGCTGAATCCGATCACGACGTTCAGGATCCCGCCAGCGGTTATATCAGCATGGGCATCCAGCAAGGCGGCGTCATACGAAAGCGCCCGGCAGAAAAACTCACGTCCCGACTCGGCCTGACCGTTCAGGAACGCCACTGTGGCCGCCCGCAGCAGCTGGACAACGTAAGCGGTGTTCTCCATTCCGCGCAAACCCTCCGGAAGAGCGGGGTGGCTGAAAGCTTTTTCGAGCACCCGCAGGGAGCTTTCCAGGTGTTCGTGCATTCGGCTGCTGAGGCTGTGTTCCTGCATGCGAACGAGCGACAGCGGCTCGGGAAAACACACCATCCGGCAACCAGCCAGGGAAAGGCGAAGGGTCAGATCCCATTCCTCTCCGATCCGAAGCTGCTCATCAAAATTTCCGACGCGCTCGATCCAGGATGCCCGCAGGGCGACAGTCGACCAATGGAATACCGTTTTGAGCAACAACTCCTTCAAAACCGGGGGAGGGGCATCCTTGCAGCGGCTGATTTTGATGCGGCGCGCACCCGGGGAGCGTTCGCCGTAGTACACACCGTACACCAGGCCGGCCTGCGGATCTGATGCAAACACGTCCAGCTGGTTTTGCAGCCTTCCCGGCAAGGCGAGGTCATCCGAGTCCAGAAATACGTAGAAGCGCCCGCGCGCCCGGGCCAGTGCATAGTTGCGCGCCCCGGCAACTCCTTTCTGGGCCTGTTGTAGAAAGACGATGCGCGGGTCGGAAAAAGATGCCACCGTCTCGGCCGTCCCGTCCTGCGATCCGTCATCGACGATAATATGTTCGTATTCCTGAAACGTCTGGGCCTGGATGCTGCGGATGGCTTCAGCCAACAGCGAGGCCCGGTTGAAAGTCGGTGTGATCACCGAGACCAGCGGTACCTGGGTGGACATCACAAATATCCGAGCGCCTTTAGGCGTTCGATCAGCTCCTCGTTGTTCTCCCCCGTGTAAATTTGCTCGTAATCGAAGGGCAAATCCGGATCCCCCTCCTGGTAACGGATGGGTGCCTGCGCCAGCTGCGGTGAGAACACCGGCCCATGCACCTGTCCATCCCAATCCTCCGGAGTCGGGACCTCGTACAGGTGCAGCAAAGTTGAAGGCAGATCCATCATGCTGAATACCGGCCCCTCCCCGCCGGTTGAAAAATCCGAACCCGAAAACACATACAGACCATCCCGGCTGTGGTGGCCGAATTCGGCATGATTGGGGACAAAATACCGGTGGCGCGCATTTTCAACATAGGCGCCTCTGCGGAATGTGTGCATGATATTCCAGGGGCTGTTGTAAAAGTCCAGCGTGATGTCCGGTGCGATTTCCACCGCCGGACCACGGTAGATCTCATCCGCAGTATGGACGCCGTTGAAGATTGCGCCGCCGTTGAAAGGGTCCTCCAGGGCCTCTAGGTCTGCGATCAGCGCGGCCAGGATCCCCTCACGCTCGGAAGGCGGAATGACGCCCTGGGGATGTTTTCCGATCTGGTTGAGGTAAAGCAGCCCGGAGCGAGAGGAGCCCACGAAGACCCTCGTCTGGCTGTAGTCCAGCTCAAAATCCAGTTCGTAAATGCTTTTTGCGAACGGCATCCGGCGTTCGATCGCCCGCCAAAAACTTCTCCTGCGATTCTCAGGCCAGCGCTGAAAGCCCGAGAGCAACAACCGTCTGGGAACGTATTCCAGCAAGCGGGGGAGCCGGTATGCTTTGCGGAACCAGCTACCCACGATGCTGTTGAGGATGGCTTCGCGGTCTTGCGCCGCGCGCTCTTTTTGAACGGTATAACCTTTATCCCGCAGCCAGACATGCAGGAGAAAATCCGCCCGCACCCGGCGGGATCCATGGTCGGAAAACAGCATGACGTTCTCCGGCTGGAAGGAATCCAGGAGCCGCTGGAGGTGCTGGTCGGTCCGGATGATCGCCTGGTTAATACGGCCGATGTTGTGGGCCAGGTGGTTGGCATGATCCGGGACCATCAAGTTGATGGCCAGCACATCCACCTCGTATCGCTGTGCGAGTCCCACAGCCATCGCTACCTGGTTTTCCTGGTGCCGGATGTCGGCCCGGATCAGTGCATTTGAATCCCGATCTTTAAATTCGTTGAAGCGCAGCCAGGGCTCATAGTCGCCGTACCGCGAGCGGATCCAGTCACAAACTTCGGGGGGATAGGCGAAATCCGGTTGCCCGGAAGGGGATCCGAAACCGGTGACCACGAATCCCTCGACCGGATCGGGAGGGTGCGTGAAAGGGATATTGACCAGGCCGACTCGCAGCCCAGCCTGGTTCAGGCGAGTCCAGAAAGGGGTGCCCTGGCGGAAGCGGGCGTTGGTGGGCGTGAATTCATAGCTGTTCGGCCGCAGCCACATCATATCGTAAACGCCGTGCTTACCCGGGTTCTTGCCGGTCACGATCGATGCCCAGGCGGTCGGTGTCCAGGCCGGCATGGTGGAGCGGGCGATCCCGGTGATTCCGGCGCCCACCAGTGCCTGCATCGCGGGCAGCTTCCCGGCATCCAGCAGCGGCTGGTAGTATTCCCAACAAGCCGCATCCAGCCCGACAAACAGGGTGCGTTTTCTCTTCTGCGCAGTGAAATTCATCCGAAACAGGGGACAACGGCCCCGGGCGATGCCGGGGGTGACGGCCTCCGGCAGGGTGGTTTATTATCCAACCGGTGTGCGCCAGCGGTGGGGCAGATAAAAATGGTACATGTTCGATCGCTCCAACTGGCGCATACGCCGCCCATGGAAGAGCCCTTCGGTCACGTTCAGGGTGGCCACCGCCTGGAGCTCGTCCTGCAGAGATCCTTCCCCGCGCACGTCGAAATCGATGCGGTATGACCCCGGAAGCAGCAGGAAGGATTCGAACTCGCAGACAAAGGTCGTTCCCAACTCGGGGTCGACCTGATCGGCCTCGCCCCGCTGCGAGCTCAAGTAGCGGGCGACAGGCCGGCCCAGCTGGTCGAAAATCGAGAAATTGCAGGTCATTTTACGGACGGTTCCATCGAGCAGGAATTCAAAGCGCACCGGGTCCCCGGTGGCCAGCATGGTCGTCGGCTGTCCGTCATTGCCCAGGATGCGCAAGTCGACCAGGCGGATATCCCCTTTTCCTTTGCGGTCCGTGCGCTCAGAAATATTCTGGCCCTGGGAATCTTCAAAAGACTGCAGATAGGCGTTGATGGTCGGTTCGACCGGACCGTCGGCCAGGATCCGCCCCTCTTTCAGGAAGATGGCACGCTGGCAAAGCGAATGGACCAGCCCCATGTTGTGGCTGACGAACAGCACCGTGCGTCCGGTGGAGGCGACGTCTTCCATTTTTCCCAGGCATTTCTTTTGAAAGTTCAAATCCCCGACAGCCAGCACTTCGTCCACGATCAGGATATCGGGCTCCAGGTGGGCGGCCACCGCGAAGGCAAGCCGCACGTACATACCGCTGGAATAATGCTTGATCGGCGTATCGATGAAGCGGTCGATCCCGGAGAACTCCACGATCTCATCAAACCGCTCTTCCACGATTGATTTGCGCATCCCCAGAATGGCGCCGTTCAGATAAACGTTCTCGCGGCCGGTCAGTTCGGGGTGAAAGCCTGTACCGACTTCCAGCAGGGAGCCCACCCGGCCGTACATATCGGCGTAGCCTTCGGTCGGATCGGTGATGCGGGACAATATTTTCAGCAGGGTGCTCTTGCCGGCGCCATTCGCCCCGATGACCCCGACCACCTCACCATGCCGGACGTCGAAAGAGATGTCTTTCAGCGCCCATAGTTCCTCCTCCAGCATGGCGGCGGTCTGCACCTCCCCGCGCAGGATTTTTCCGATGCGCCGGAACGGGGCGGTGAGCGAGTTCCCGATGCGGTCCGACAATCGGCCGAACGCCTCCTGCCGGGCGCCGATATAGTATTTCTTGCTCAGCCGGTTGGCACGGATGGCGAAGTCTGTCATGGTTGGGGAGAAGCGGCGAACGGCAACGGCCGGCCCGGATAGGGGTGACTAGATAATGTCGGCAAACGTTTTCTCCAATCGCTGGAACTTATACAGGCCGGATACAAAAACGATCAGCGAGACCAGGCCAGAGACTGCGATCATCGGCCCCGGAGCGGTGTCGGTGCCCAGCAGGGCCCACCGGAAACCTTCGACCACCCCGGCCATCGGGTTGATCCCGTATACGGTTTTCCAGGGTTCATTGAGCAACGAGCTGGAATACGCGATCGGGGTGATGAACAGCCAGGTCTGGACGATGAAACCGTGGATATACCGGAGATCGCGGAATCGGGCGTTGTAGGTCGCCAGCCACAGCCCCACCCCCGTGGAAGTGATCAGGGCCAGCAACAGAAAAAACGGCAGCCAGATGATATTGGCGGTCGGGCTGATACCGAAATAAAGCATCATCAGGAGCAGGACGACGAATTGGATGGCAAAGTCCAGGCCGGCAGAAAAAACAGAGGACAGCGGGATGGCCAGGCGCGGAAAATAGATCTTCTTGATCATCCCGGCGTTCGAAAGCATGCTGCTGGAAGCCCCGCTCATCACGTTGACGAAATACCCCCAGGGCACCAGGGCGGCATAGCTGAAAATCGGGTAAGGAAGCCCATCCGAAGGCAGGTTGGCCAGCCGCCCGAAGAAGATGCTGAAAATCACCATCGTGAACAAGGGCTGGATCACCGCCCAGCCCGCCCCCACCACGGTCTGCTTGTAGCGCACTTTGATGTCGCGCCAGACAAAATAATAGACCAGTTCTCGATAGTTCCACACTTCCCGCAGATCGAGGGGGATCCAGCCGGAGCTGGGCTGTATCCGATAACGCTCCCGCAACGGGGCGGCAGGGCGCACTTCTTTGGCCTGTATCGTACTCATGCAAAGACCTCTCTCAGCCGAACAGGTAGCGGTAGGTTGGCCGCAGCGGGCTTTTCAGGACGAAATACATCCCGAGCAGCGGAATGGATAGCCCGGTGATGACCAGCACAATCTGGTAAAGAACCGTGGAATCATACAGGCCCGGTGTAAAGTGAAACATCAGCGATGAGAAGATATAAATCACGGGCGTGTTCATCAGGTAGACCCCCAGCGAGCGACCGCCGACCTCCTCGACCTGTTTCTTTCCGGGAAGTTTGGTTTTATCAAAAGCGATGAACGCAAGAATGAAAGTGACCGCGTAAGTGGTGCGCATGACTCCGCCGAAATTCGGCCCGATCCAATCCAGCCTGGAGATGCGGCTCACGAGTACGTATTCTCCAAATGACAAGGCGGCGGAAAGGATCACCACCCCCAGGAACAGATACCGGTGGCGCTGCAGCCAGGATTTTGCCTCCGTAAGGTGTATACCGATAACCACTCCCATCGAAAAATAAAAGATCCGGCTCGGGAAAAACCACAGCGGGGTCAGATCCAACAGGATCGGCATGCCAGGGAACGACAATCCCAGGGCCTGGACATAGCGAAGGCCCATCACGCTGAACTGGAGCAGGCCTGCCACAACCAGCAATAGCTTCCAGCGCTTTTGTGCCAATTTGGACAAAAAAGGCGAGAGCAGCTGCATCTGGATAATCAGTGGAATATAGTAGTAAGTCATCAGCACATCGTCGACGCTTTGCGGAATGCGCTGAAGGAGCACCCATACCAGGAACGTCCAGATAATCAAGGGGGCCAGCAACCACTTGATACGCTGGAGCACCGCTTCCCAGCGCACTTTTCCCCGGGTGGTAAACGCGACGAAATACCCGGAAACGAACAAAAATGCTGGGATGGCGAAAGCATCCAGCTGGCGGATGAGCATGGAGAGCACAAAGGTCCAGCTGGAAAGCTGTTCAATTGTCACCTGTTCGTTCCCCCATGAAACGATGGCGCTTAGCCCGTAGGCGGTGGCATGATGAAACGGGAGAAGCAGGGCGGCGATCCCATTAAGGTATAAAAGGCGGCGGGCCATCGCTAATCTTGAACCGGACCGGAAGCACCCCGGGAACGCACCAACCGGGCGATTGCGCGGACCGACTCGAAGTGCTCGCCGACCACGTCCTCCGGGGCAATTTCCAGGCTGAACGCCTCTTCCAGGAATTGGATGATCCGGAATATTGCCAGCGAGTCGATCAGGCCGCTTTCCAGCAGCGGAGATTCCGCGGATATCGCCCCAGCGCCGGTTACGGGCGGGAACTGCTCCTGTATGTACTGTAGAATGCTTTCTTCGATAGGATCGGTCATACGAGGGATAATGCCCGGCGGGCCGCCTATACGGCACCCCGACAGGCAAATTTTACTCTTGTTGGGTGGTTTTCTCCAGTTTCTGGTTTTCCGTCTCCAGGATTTTGTCCAGGTGGCCAGCCAGCGTTTGGACATTCGGGTGCTTCAATATCGAAAGGTGATCTCCCGGCACCTCATATACCTGAAGGTTTCCGGTAACCAGGTGCTCCCAGCCCAGTTTTTCCTTCGCCGAGCGCATGCGCGGGTTGAGACGGACAAAACGGGTCATGAGCAGCGCCACATCGCCCGCATATGGCCGGGCCACGTAGTCATTCAACATGCCTTCGTTTTGCCGGATGACACGCAAGCGCAGGTCGTCCAGGTCGAAGCGGCTCCAAAAATCCACTCCTTTCGCCGTTTCCCCCCAGGCGGGTGGCCTGAGGCTTTGGAGCAATCCCGACAGGCCGCCTTTCAAACGGGCGAAGGTTTCGCGCCGCGGGTGGACCCGGCCGGTAACCAGGTTGGCCCCGGTCCGCCAGAAATAATCGTAAGCGAACAACACGTTCCGCAGCCAGGCAAAGGCCTGCCGGGCGCGCTCAGGCTCGCGTTTCAGCAAGGACCCTGCTCCCTGCAGCAGTTTCTGCAGGGAGCCGATCGACGGATGTTGTACCGGCATGTCGATAATTACCAGGATAGGGACGTGCTCCGAGGCTGCCGCAAGCTGTTGGGCGATTTCGAGCGCGATGATCGCCCCCCAGGAATACCCACCAAGCAGGTAGGGCCCGGCCGGCTGCACCTTTTTCATCACCTGCAGGTATGCCTGCGCAGTCTCTTCAACGCTATCCGGCGTGGCAGCCGCGATATTCCGGAATGCCTGCTGTTCGAAGGCCAGGAATGCATTTGGCGATCGCAGGACACTGGCCAGCCTGGAAAGGGCCATTAAGTTGCCACCGCCCCCGGGCACGCAGAAAAAAGGCGTGGGGCCGTCAGGAGGGGCCTTTTTCAACACCACCACTTCCGACCACAGGTCGTCGGGTTTGTCCAACCGCAGAAGCTCGGCCTGCTTTTCGACGGTGTCCGCTTCGATCAGGCTGGTGAGCGGCAGGTTGACGTTCATTTCCTCCCGGATGGAAAACAAAAGCCGGGTGGCTTTGAGCGAGTCGCCGCCGAGGGACTGAAAGGTGTCCCGGACGCCCACCGGGCTGACCTTCAATATCCCCTCCCAGATATAGGCCAGGTGGTTTTCGATTGGGTCACGCGGGGGGAGATACGCTTCGCTGGATTGGAAGCGGTCAAGCGGGGCGGGATGGCTGCCCGGCCGGACGGGTTCTGGTGGTGGCGACCCGATCGGGAAGTCCGGTTCGGCCAGGAAGCGGTCCACCAACTGGCGGTATGCAGTAGCGATTTCCTGGGCTTCTTTCCGGCTGAACACTTCCTTGTGCAAATCCAGCCGGACCTCGAACGCTTCATCGGGTTGGACCAGATTGACATGGGCAGCCAGGCTTTCGGTCCCAAAACCGTGGTGAATCCGCCGGTAGACCACCGGGCTCTCCCCCAATGCCATTATCGGGACCGTGTAAAAATTGTACATGACCTCGAAACCGCTCTTTCCCAACGCCATCTCCAGGCCGGCCCCGGGATCTGCCAGGATTTTACGCAAATATTTGCGGCCGGCCCGAAAGACATCCATGAAACGGTCACCCGGCTCAATAGTGAAAAATACCGGCAAAAATCCCATCAACAGACCGACCGTGTCCCGGAATTGAGGGTGCTGGCGGTTGTGCGTCGGGGAGAGCATCCCGATTCGCCGGGCTCCCGTGTGCTCGTGGACGAGCACCGCCAGCAAAGCCATGAACAGGACGTTGCAGGTGTATTCCCTGGACACCGCAAATACGCCTTTGCGGGCGGCGATCTGCAAAAGAGCCTGGGAGCGATCCGAATCCAGGGCAAACGAGTGGTTTTGCACGCGGACGCCGCTTTTCATCGCGCGGCGCCCGAAGAACTTCAGTTTTTCAAGCCGGATATCGTCCAGGGACGACCAGAATTCGGCAATTTTTTCCGTTCCCGCAGACCGGCTCTGGCGGTTCTCATAATCCAGGTAGGCTTCGTACGGCGCGATCCGCGATCGGTCGGCTGGTTCCGCGTTTTGTATCGCCTCGTAGGCTTCCGAAAGATAACGCCAGATGAGAAAAGCCGAGGCTGCGTCCGTGTTGATATGGTGCTGGGAAAAATACCAGACGAAATGGTCATCGGCCAGCCGAATCAAAACAGAATCGAACAGCTGCTTTTCCAGTTCGAAGATCTTGCTGGACCGCGCCTGCAGCCAATCCGCCAGGCTGTTTTCGGGCTCCGCCTGCCCGGAAAAATCGACCCACGCCAGGGCGCTTTCCCACTCGGGACGGACCACCCGCTGCGGCAGCCCGTCCTTTTCGAGAATCACCGTCCGCAGCGCATCTGACAGCTGGATCAGGCGCTCGTGGGCAGCGGAAAAGATGTGGCGGTCGACCGGCCCGCGGATGGTAAAGGTAGACACCGCGTTCAGGAGCGGCTCGTGCGGCCTGAGCTTGTGGCTCAGCCAATAAAAAAACTGCTGCCGGCCGAGATTGGTCCGTTCGCGGGCCGCCTCGAACCCGCCGGCCACCGGATTCAAAACGGGCAATGTTGCCATTCAGGCCGGCAGGCGGTCTCCTCCCTGGTTGGAATTTCAGCGCTGCGGCCTAAAAACCAGGGTTGGGTATACGGGCTGGTTTTGAAAAACGCTAACAGGCTCCCGGCGACTTTCGTTTCTCCGCTGCGGGAGGGATGCGTGCCATCGGATGAAAAATCCTCCGGCAGCCATGCCAGCCCGGAGGGATTTGCTTGCTCCCCATCGGCCCAAAGATAAGGTCCCCAGGCCAGCCAGGGCGCACGAAAGCGGTAGTCGAGATCTCCGGCCCGTTCGGATACCGAACCACGCGCCATCTGCTCGATCTGGGCTTCGATCAGCCATTTGACCGAAAAACCGGTCTCATATGCGTACGGCTCCGGGTTGGTCTCTGTGATTGCATAACCGGCATATATCCGGCTGGAAAGGAAGACCATCTGCAAATTGGGGAATTGATCTTTGAGCGTCCGGACCACGGAACCAAGCGACTCCACCAGGCGATATGCATCGGCATCTGCATCCGGAAGGGACTGCCTGGGCCGGATGTGGGCCTGCTTGAGCCAGATGACCTGGACCTGTTCTGGGCTCAGACCCCGAGATGACAGAGTCTGGGCGACGAACCGATAGGCCGGGTCGTCTGCATCTATCCAATGCCTGGCGCCGCGGCCGGGGACGGCGCCGTTCACCAGCGCCAGAGAGCGATGATTGACCGCCGGGTCTGCTTCCGCCTGGCCGACGAAGCTCCACGGGAAACAGACCGGATTCCGGGTGCTTTCGTTGCAGAATTCCTGGGAGGTGTTCGACATACCGATTGAGAGCAGCACGATTTTCCCGCTGGGATCGGGCCGGCCTGCCGGGTCCAAAGGCTGCACCAGGGACGCTCGGTGGCGCCCTTCCGCGGCATGGCTCGCCGGGATGCGGTTGGACCCTTCCGGATACAACCCGCCCCGGAAAGAGAGGTAAGTCCCGGTCCCGAGCAAATCCAGCGGGACGGGCGGTTCGGCAAATTGGTTTTGAGCGGATGCAGGCTGGAAGAAAATCAGAAATAGTGCGATGGTCAGCGCTGCCGTTTTACGTGGGCCAGGCCTCACTTTTTCTTTTCGACAAATTCTTTGATCGACCCGATCGACTCAAAGTAATCCGGGATGACCTCGTCGTCTTCCACTTCCACCCCAAATTGCTCCTCGATGAAAGTGATCAGGCGCAGCAGGGTCAGCGAATCGAGGACCCCGCTGTCGATCAGGGAGGTGTCCCGCTCCAGCTTTTCAGGGCCCGTCCCGTGAAGGATCTCTTCCCGGATAAATTTTTCTACGGTTGCTTCTATGCTCATTTCGGTGTCACTCCTGTTAGATTGCTCACCGCGGCGCAGTGTTGGCCGGCGGCATAATTCCCCGTTTCAGACAGAATGTGGGGCTTTCTGAAGGATTTTCTTGATCGCCAGGCTGCCGGGCTTTATTTCCTCGTCGTAGATGCGGCCGGCAAACAGGTCGATGAAGTCTTCCCGGTAGCGTTTGTGCACGAAGAACGCAAAAGCCAATGGGTGGTCCCAAAAAGCGTCGATCAGGTCCTGGATCAGGTCCTGTCCCGAATCGACCCGGTGAGCATAGGCTGCAAACGGGTCGGGCAGGTGGCTGGTCTCCCCATTCAGGAAGGCGGCGATCGCAGGAGCGGCCTGCTGTGCCTCCGAGAGAGCGAAGTGCAGGCCAAACGAGAAGATCGGATCGATAAAACGGTGGGAATCGCCGACGCACAGGTATCCCGGACCACTGAAGTCTCGGATGTGGTAGGAGTAATTCGTAATCCCGCGGGCTTCTTCTACAAAAGTGACATCCTTTACCCGCCAGGAAAGCTCGTCATTCAACTCCTCCAGCTCGCGCCGGTAGAAATCAAAGCGGTCTTCCCCTTTGTCGCGATAGTAATCGGAGGGAACGGTGATCCCGATGCTGGTGACTTCGTCGTCGATCGGGATAAACCAGGCCCAGTGGTTCTTGTCGCGGTAAAAGATCAAAGTGTTGCCGGAGTCTTTGCCGGGGTCGCGGATCGCCCCTTTTACGTGCGAAAAGATCGCCAGCTGGCGGTCGTACCGGCCTCGCTCCTTGCCGCCGACCACGCCCACATTCGAAAGAAAAGTGTGCAGGCCGGATGCATCGACGACAACACGTGCGTCGATCCTGTGCTGCCTGCCTTCCGGGCTCCGAACCACGACGCCCGCAACCGTGCCCTCCTCCCCCCGGACGACGTCTAACGCCTGGCCGTTTAAATAGCTGACTTCCGGCAGGCTGCGGGCTCTCTCCAGCAGCGAGGAATCGAAACTGCTCCTGCGCACCTGCCAGGTGAAGGCATCGGAAAGGCCTCCGCCTTCCATGCGGGCCATGACAGGCACCCAAAAGGCATTTTTTCCACCTGGGCCAAACACTTTGACACCGTATTTGATCGGGCTTCTGGCTTCGGCGAGTTCGCCCTCCAGGCCCAACAGCCGGGCGACGTTACCACACTCACCGGTCATCGACTCACCGATATGGAAACGCGGGAAGGTTTCCTTTTCGATGATCGTGGAGGGTATCCCTTGCTGGGCGAGGAAAATTGCCGTCGCTGCGCCGGCCGGCCCTCCACCCACGATCGCTACTTCCGTTCGCATAAATTCATGACTCCTGTACGCTATTATCCTGCGCCCGCATTTGCAGTGCCGGACGGTTAATTTTACCAGTCGAGGTTTTGGGAAGCCCTTCCAAAAATTCAATCGTCTCCGGCACCATGTAAGCAGGGACGTGGCGGGCGCAGTGCGCTTTGAGCTCCGCCGCCGATAGTGCTGCGCCGTCCTGCAGGACCGTAAATGCACTCAGGCGGTTGCTGATCACCGGATCCGGCACCGCGACCACGGCTGCTTCTTTGACGGCCGGGTTGGTATACATGGCCGCTTCTATCTCCCCAAGCTCGATCCGGTATCCGCGGCTCTTTACCATGTGGTCCCGGCGCCCGACAAAACGCCAGTTCACCCCGTCCTCATCCAGCATAACCATATCCCCGGTGCGGTATACCATTTCCCCGTAGTGCGGGTTGAACGGGTGCTGCAGGAAGCGCTCGCTGGTTTTCACAGGATCGGCCCAATATCCCTGCGCCACGCATGGCCCGCGTACCCAAAGCTCGCCCTCCACGCCCGGCGCATCCACCAGGGAGCCGTGCTCATCCCGCGCAAAGACCGCCGTATTTTCACAGGCCACCCCGATTGGAACCGGCCGGGTCTCCTCGGGGTCAAGGTCCTGCGGCATAACCTGGTAGTAGGTGCAGACATTGGTCTCGGTCGGGCCGTACAGGTTGTAGTATTTCGGATGCGGGATCAGGCTGACCAGCCGGCGCAGATATTTGATCGGAAACACCTCCCCGGCAAACAACACAGTCCGCAGGGAGGCGTAGTCGTGTTCCTCCAGCTTTCCGTAATTGAGCATCAGGGAGAATATCGACGGCACCATGTAGGTGATGGTCACACTCTCCTCGGCCAGGAATTTCGCCAGCCGGTATGGGAAGATGGACAGCGTTTCGGGTACCAGCACCACGGTGCCGCCGGCCTTGATCGTGGCGTAGATGTCAAAAGTGGACAGGTCGAAGTGCAGCGGGGCGTGGCTGGTCACCCGGTCCTGTTCCGTCATGGCGAATGCCTCCACGGCCCAATCGATGAAGGTCAGGATGGTGCGGTGGGCGATCATCACGCCCTTGGGCTCCCCCGTGGAGCCTGAAGTGTACAGAATGTAGGCCAGGTCGGTCTCCACCAGGCCCGGATCAAGGGGCGGGCCGGCATCCAATGCGGCGATCTGCGGCCAGGTCACCAGACGCACCCGTCCGGGGAGCGGCGGCTCGAGCGGTTTTTCCGCATCGAGCAGCAGCACGGTATGAACGGGGACCTCCTCTGAAAAGATCGCCTTCAGGCCGGCCATCTTGCTGGTGGCCGAAAGCAGCATCTGCACACCGCAGTTGGAAAGGATGTAGGCCAGGCGGTTGGCCGGAGACTTGGGATCCAGCGGCACATAAACCCCGCCGGCCTTCATGATCCCGAACACGCTCAGGACCGAAGCGAATGACTTGTGCACGTAAATGCCCACCCGGTCGCCGGGCTGCACCCCGGCCCCCTGCAGCGCCCTGGCGATCCGGTTGCTGCCGCGCTCCAGGTCCTCGTAGGTCATGGCTGCGCCGTTTAAGCGCAGCGCCTGGCGGTCTGGGAACCGGTGGGCAGAGGCGGTCAGGAGCTGAGTCAGGGTGTAGGCCATGGCTGCATTTCGGTTGGTTAGAGGCCCATCAGGCGGGCGATGATCTGCCGCTGGATATCGGAGGTGCCGGAATAAAAGACGCCCCCCAACGCATCGCGCAGGTCACGCTCGATCTCAAACTCTTTCATATACCCGTAGCCGCCGTGGATGCGCATGGCATCCTCGCTGGAGCGAACGAAAGCCTCGCTCAGATACAGCTTGGCGATGGCGGCTTCCATGACGGCGGATTTACCCTGCTTCTTGAGCCAGGCGACCTTGTAGAGCATCAGCCGGGCGGTCTCCAGGCGCACTTTCATGTCCGCCACGCGGTTGCTGACGGACTGGAATTTGCCGATCGGCTGCCCGAACTGCTTGCGCTCCCGGGCATACCGGACGCTCTCTTCGACCTGCCGCTCCATGGCGCCGACATGTGCGGCCAGTATGCAGCTTCGCTCCCACTCCATCGAGCTGTTGAAGACCGAGACGCCTGCGCCCTCTTTGCCCAGGCGTGCGTCCTCCGGCACGAAGCAATCTTGCAGAACCAGTTCGCTCATCGGGCTGGTGCGCAGGCCCATCTTTTCGATCGGCTCAGAAACCGAGAAACCCGGCGTGCCGGTATCCACCAGGAAAGCCGTCACCCCCCAGCGGCCCCGGTCCGGGTTGACGGTGGCAAAGACCACGGCCATGTCGGCGATCGGGCCGTTGGTGACGAATGTCTTGGTGCCGTTGAGCACATAACCGCCATCGGCTCGGACGGCGCGCGCCCGCAGGCTGAAAGCGTCAGACCCGGAGTCGGGCTCCGACATCCCGTGGGCGCCGATCCGTTCACCGGAAACCAGGGAAGGCAGGTATTTCCGCTTTTGGGCCTCCGAGCCGAAAGCCAGGATCGGATGCATCACGCTCCACATCTGCGCGTTGATGGCGAAGATCAGCCCGTTATCCTTACAGCCATAGCCCAGCCCTTCCATGACCAGCATGGTGGTCAGGATATCTTCGCCGGTGCCACCGTAGGCTTCCGGAGTCGCCAGGCCTATCAGGCCAAATTCAGCGCACTTCTGCCAGTTGCGGCGGGAGAGCTTTCCGTCTCTTTCGCGCTCCGCCAGGCCATCGTTCAGCTCTTTGCGGGCAAAACGGACGACGGCGTCCTTAAATGCCAGTTGTTCATCGCTCCAGGAGAAATCCATCGCTTCTTTTTTTTTACCGACCGTTCCCACCCCAGTCAGGGCAGGTCTTGAAAGAACTCGCCCAGCAGTTCCCCGGCGAGTGCGTGGCCGCGTTCGTTCAGGTGGAAATCACGGTTGTAATACAGCGCCTGCCCCCCGGAAAGTGCGTGCTCACGAAATGCAGGCAGCAGGTCGAGGTACCGGATGCCTTCCGACTCCAGACAGGCCCCGATTTCCTGGTTGGGCCGGTCGCAGTACCAGTCCCGGCCATCCTGCGGGACGACCAGCTGCGGCGCCGCAGGGATCAGCAGCACGACCAGACGGGCGCCGTCCTGCTCCACCTCGGCGGACAGGCTGCGGATCAGCGCCCGGGTGATCGCCCAGGCCTCCTCGATGACCGGCACATACTCTGCCTGGCAGATATCCGCCCGGCGGCCGCCTCCAGCCCCCTGCCCCTGGCTGGCGGCCTCCTCCGCTCCGCGGTTGCCAGTTGCCAGGGCGATCAACGGGCGAAGGGCCTCGGGCACACCTGCCCGCAGGTTCAGCATCTGGGCCAGGAAACGCGGCAGCTGAAAATAGCGGTTGAGCAGCCCGGTCAGGCGGGTGAATACGGTCTCGGCCCGTTCGACAGGATAGTTGTGCAGCACGAGTTCGCCCTGCCCATCGAGGGTGAAATACGGTTTGTGCTCGGAGCCTCCCAGCCGGGTCTCCAATGCGTAGTGGTTGTTGTAAATATCGTTGGCCAGGTAGACGCTCAGCACCACCACATCCGGCTGGTAGCGGACCGCCTCCTGCCGGTAAAAGATAAGTTCGTTGTCGGTGCCGAAAGCGTTAACCGCGGAGTTGATGACCTGCCAACCGGTGCCCCCATCAGGGTTCATCGCCCGCTCCAGGATTTTGACGAAAGTCGCTTCCAGCGGGACCTGCATGCCGGCGGTCATCGAGTCCCCCAGGAAAATGATCCGCCGCGTGCCCGGCGACTTTTCATAAGCGTAATCATAATCCCGCAGCCCTGTGGCGTTGATCGTCACGAAGACTTCGCACTCCCCGTAGCACGACTCCCAGCCGCGGGCATTCGGGATATTGCGCCAGCCGAAGTGCGGATCGGGTTCCCAAAACCCACCCGAGCCGAGGTGCAGCAGCCGGGCGGCGACCTCGAGCAGGGCAAGGGTGAACAGCAGGCTGAAAGCGACCAGCGCCGCCCGTTTCAGCCAGATCCTGCCGCCAGGCCTTGGGGCAGCCAGCTCTACGGCCGGGCTCCCGCGGTCCGGAACCGGTTCCATCCGGTATTAGAACAGGGTGTAAATGAATGGGGCGATCCCGGAGGAGGAGGCAAAAATCAGGACCAGCCCAACGAGCAGCAGCACCGCCACCATGGGGATCAGAACATACATTTTCTGCTCCCACAGGAAAGCGAGCAGTTCTCCGACGACACCCAGATTGGAACCCATGCTCCGCAAAAACTTTTTCATAACATTACCTCGTTCAAACCGATTGATAACCAGGGGGATATGATAAGAGATCGCAGGGAAGCCTTCAAGCCCTTTCCCGGGTGGCTGGAGCTTCCCGGCTCACTTGCGCACCACAAAGCCGTCCATGTACAGCGTGTCGATATCACTGGCCCGGAAAGTGTTCAGAGCGTTTTGGGGCGTGGTCACGATCGGCTCCCCGCGCAAATTGAAGCTGGTGTTCAGCAGAACCGGCACACCGGTCGCCTCGCCGAA
>JBFKII010000014.1:0-27360 GCA_041632295.1 Anaerolineales bacterium
CGGCGGCGGTGGACCCAGCCCGCCAGGGTGACCTGCTGACCGGTATGGCCGGCGCGCAACTCACCGCAAGTGTGTGTTCTGTACATCTCATGCCTCCAAAAAATAAAATCGCCCTTCGCAGCGTGCGTCGGGCGATTGCATGTCAACCTGTAGCGGATTTATCCGGGCAGCGCGGATTCTCCAGCCCGACGCATCGTGTCGTGATGGGTATTGGGATTGCTGGAGTTCCGGTTCCGGCCTGCCATCATGCGGGACATTATACCTGAAAAAGCACAGCACCCCGGTCCGGCCGCGGTGCTGTGGTGGTAGGGCGGGTGGGGCTCGAACCCACACGGTATTTCTACCGGCGGATTTTAAGTCCGCTGCGTCTGCCAGTTCCGCCACCGCCCCGCTGCGTCCACGGCCACAATTCTACACGTATCAAGGGGGCGGGTCAACGAGACCCAGCGCCCGCGCCAGGACCGCCCAGCGCGAGAAAAGCCGCACCCAGGGCGGCGCCCGGCGCAGTTCATGGCGGGCCCCGGTAAGAGCGGACCGCAGCCCCTCCGGCCCGTCAAAGGGGTCGAGGAGCAGGGTGGCGTTGCCCAGCTCTGGCGTACCGTGGGCGTCGGAGCCGACGGTCCCGGGCAGGCCGTGTTCTTGGGCAAAGCTGGCAGCTAAGCGGTCGAACTCGGCCGAAATGCAGCGGGCGTTGAAGACCTCCAGTGCATCGACGAGTGGGGCGATCGCAACCAGGTCGGGAAGCGCCCAATGGCCGCGGCGGGTGATATCGAAGGGATGGGAAACGCTGATAAAAGCACCCTGGTCGCGAAGCGCGGCGATGGCCTCCAGGGCCGGCAGCCCTTTTGGGACCTCCTCCTGCACGTAGGCCGCCAGCAGTTCGCCCTGTTGGGTCATGATCTCTTCGCCGACGATCACCCGCTGGGGATCGATTTTCCTGGCTTCCAGCGCCCCCCGGATGGTGTTGTGGTCCGTCACGACCACGCGGTCGATGCCCTTCCGGGCGCAGGCTTTCAAGAGTGCTTCTGGCTTTGTCAAGCTGTCGGGAGAGTAGATCGTGTGGCAGTGGAACTCCAGCCGCATGGTTTTGCTCATGATTGGATTCTAATTGCCGGGCAACGCAATTGCCAGTTTGTCTTTTCGTGTATAGAATAGCTTCATGGGAGAGAATTCCTTTCTGCGCGATCCGCGCAAGCAAATCCTGGTTGTCGCCTTTATCTTCCTGGTGTGGTACAGCATCCAGGTGATTAAAACCGGCGGCCTGTCCTACGAGGACCTGCTGCGGACCGGTTTTGCGTTCCTGGGCATGTTTTACGGCCTCCTGGGGATCAGCTTCCTGTCCGAAGACGTAAGGCCTTTGGACCTGATGCCGGACAATGTCAAGGCCATTATGCTGGACAGCGCCATGTTCGTGCTCATATTTTTGCTGGCGCTAGGTTTTTTCGCCCAATTCGTCCTGCCGCTGCACGATGTGCCGGAACGCTGGAACGCATTCATGCGCCTGATCTCCTACGTCTTCGGCCGCCACGGTCCGGCGATTTCGATCAACAACGGCGTGCCCAAGTACCACTCGACCGAGATCGAGCGGCGCGGCCCGGGGGTCATCCTGTTGGACACTGCCAGCGCCGCGGTGCTGCGCACCCCGACCAAATTCACCCGCGCAGTCGGGCCGGGGACGGTCTTCACCGGCGGTCACGAGACAATAGCCAACGCCTTTTCTCTGCATCGCCAGTCGAAGCTGCTGGGCCCGCTGCCAGGCGAAAACCCGTTTGCCGAGCAGGGGGAGGAGGAATCGGACCAGGAATACAAGCAGCGCACGGAGCGGCGCTGGGAAACTCGGGGAACCACGCGCGACGACATCGAGGTCGTGCCTACAATCGTGACGATCTTTCAGCTCAACAACGAGCCCAATGAAGGCCGCACGCGCTTCGGGTACAACGCCAAAACCATCTGGAAAGCCAATGGCAGGGAAGGGATTGACCCGCGCAAGGGGGACGACACCCGGCAGCGCAGGGTGCGCTGGGACTGGCTGCCCGCGTTCATGGCCGCGGAGTTGTGGCGGGAGTATCTGAGCAAGTACACTTTTAGCGAACTGTTCGCCAAGCCCAACGAGCTGGTCGACGAGACCGCCTACCAGCGAATTTTGAAATACATCAACCTGCGGTTGACCAACTCCCGGGTCGAGCACTTCAACGACTTCGGAAAAGTTTCCGGTTTTGGCAAGATCACCAGTCCGGAGTACATGCGGCTCCAGGAGCGGGGCCTCAAGGTGATCGCAGCCGTGGTGATCCACCTGAACTTCCCCGAGGAGGTCGAGAAACGTTTCCTCGACCAGTGGCGCGACAAGTGGGTGGACAAAGCCGGGCAGGAGCGCATGCGCGCCGTGCAGCTTCGCAGTGATAAGCGCATCGAAGGCGAGGCGGTCGCCCTAAAGGAGTTTGGCGAATACGCCTCCAAACTGCTGGGCGATTACCTGATCCAGAACACAACCGGGCCTCACAACGCCCCCGACCTTTCCGCCAGCCTGGAGTTGATGGTGCGCGGCACCCTGGACAAGACGGTTGACGATCCTTTCCTGCGGTCGTCCATCACCAACGAAAAACAGGACCTGGTCGACCTGATCGAGTGGATCCGGAGAAACTGATGGCCGGCAAGGACAACATCAGCCCCGAATTCAACCCGCTGCGTATGGCCCGCAGCGATTTTAAGAAGTTGAACACCGCCCTGCGGCGGTTTATCCGCGAGTCGCTGAAAACCCTGGCGGAACTGCTGGAGCCTTTTGCCCAGCCGGTGTTTGCCATCAACCAGCCCAGCTCCCTCTTGCGGAGCTCGATCTTCGTGGTCGGCTTTATCGCCTGGATGGGCTTCGCCTACATCACGCAGCTGCCGGATATGAACATTCAGGTCCCGCCTGCCGATCCCGGGGATTACGCCGCGCAGATGTTGAACATCATGGTGTATTTCTACCGGGCGGTGATCGCAGCGGCGGTGCCGTTTTTTATCCCCCAGGTATTCCGCTTCGTGCTGGTGATCGCCTTCGCTTCCTGGCTGGCCTACCGCGTGTCCGCCATTTACCTGGCCGATATCTTCGAACTGCAGAACGTTTCGGTGGCTTCCAAGTTCATCCGCCAGGCCGCGTTTTACACCACCAACCGGCGCAAATTCAACCGGCTGGTCATTCGAGAGGGCAGCGTGGCCCAAGCGTCCCGCGAGTCGCCGATTTACCAGATCGGCGGCCCGGGGCTGGTGACGGTCAACCTGGAAAACATCGCCGTGTTCGAGAAAGTGGACGGGGAGCCCCACATCATCCCGCCCACCCGGCGGCCGGTGCCGATAGAGGGCTTTGAGCGCCTGCGCAAGATCATCGATCTGCGCGACCAGTTCGTCGAGAATGAAGAAGTGCCCGGCCGCACCAAGGACGGCATCCCGGTGCGGGCCAAGGGGGTACGGTTCAGCTTCAGCGTGCAGCGGGATACGGAGATCAGCAAGCCGCTCGACCCCCTCGACGATTATGTTTTGCCGCAGCCGCTGACTTTCACGGATGAGGCGATATACAACCTGGTCTACCTCAAGCCGGACGCGGATTTCGATCGCATTGCCACCGATGACATCAAGTCGGAGATCCGGAAATTTATCGAGCGGAACACGCTCAACCAGTTCCTGGCCGACGCTCGCCAGGAGGAGGACCAGGACGGTGGGCTGCCTTCCGACCCCACCCTGCCGCTCAACGTTGGCGAGGGGGCTTTCAAGGCGCGCGCCAACATCAATCGCGAGTTGATCCACCGCTTCAAGACCCTGGCGCAGCCGACGATCGACCTGCACTGGGTCAGCGTCGGCACCTGGCTGGTGCCCCCGGTGATCCCCGAAAAGCACATGCAGGCCTGGGAGCAGGTGGCGCAGAGCCAGCTCGATGCCAGCCCGAATGCGCTGACCGGGCTGTACCGTTCCTCGCGCCTCAAGGAGCTGCTGCGCCTGATCCAGGACGTGCCGATCAACGCCTTTGGCCACGTCGCCAGCCGGCAGGAGCCCCCGGTCGTGATCAAACGCGAGCTGCTGCTGGCCTACCGAGAGAAAATCAAGAACGCTTACGATCGGTACAGGGAAGAGGGCAAGACCCCACCGATCGCCATGGAAGCCACATTGCGCCACCTCCAGCGCCTATGAAACCCATAGAGTATCTCGTTTTCGCGGAAAGCTTCCAGCGCGCCCGCCGGCAGGGGAAGCCGCTGGTCGCCCTGGAATCGACCGTCATCACCCACGGCCTGCCGTATCCGCAAAACCTCGCCGCGGCGAGGGACATGGAGTCTGCCATCCGGGAGGTGGGCGCATTCCCAGCAACGATCGGCCTGTTGGACGGCCGGATCGTCGTCGGGTTAGACGCCGGCCAGATCGAGCAGCTGGCTTCAGGGAGCGGAACCGCCAAAGTCAGCCAGCGGGATTTTGCCGCCGTGCTGGTTGCGGGCGGCAGCGGGGGGACGACCGTTGCCGGCACGATGCGGATCGCCCACCGGGCGGAGATCCCGGTGTTTGCCACCGGCGGGATCGGCGGTGTGCACCGCGGGGACGGAAGGGACATCTCCGCAGACCTGGTCGAGCTATCCCGCACGCCGATGGTGGTGGTGTGCGCCGGCGCCAAGGCGATCCTGGACCTGCCAGCCACCGTAGAATACCTCGAAACAATGGGAGTGCCGGTGCTGGGCTACGGCACTGACACTTTCCCGGCCTTCTATTCCAGGGACAGCGGGCTGCCGGTCTCCCACAGGGTCGATTCGGCTGCGGAAGTATACGAATTCACCCGGATCCACTGGTCCCTGGGTCTGGACAGCGCCGTGCTGGTAGTGGTTCCGCCACCTGAAGAGCATGCCATGCCACTGGAAGTGGTGTCCAGGGCAATAGATACCGCGCTTGAGCAGGCAGCTGATGCCGGCATTCACGGCCAGAAGGTGACCCCTTTCCTGCTGGAAAAAGTTAGCGAACTGACCGGGCAGGCCAGCCTGGCTGCCAACCTGGCTCTGCTGCAGCAGAACGCAAGGGTTGCGGCCGAGATCGCCCTGGCGATCACCCCCAGCGCCCCAAAGAAATTTTTCCTCTGATCACCAGTACAGCGCACTTCGGTCACGTCGCGGCTGTGGCCTTCATTGAGCTGGCCAGCATCGGGTTGTGGATCGATTCGGGCTGAATTTTCACCCTGCAGTTCTAAACGGACCCCCTTACGGATTTCCGGCGGGTGCGCTTCCATTCGCAGCCCCGCTGGCTATCAGGCGGATCCCTAGCGGGTGTAGGATTTTGGAGAAAATCTGAAAAATGGTGTGGGGGTCTCTGGTGCCTGAAAAGGGATCGTCGGCCAGCGGGTGATCGTCGGTGTGGGGGTGATCGGGGTGGCGGTGGGTTGCCGGGTGAGCGAGGGCGTCAGGGTTGCGGTCGGGATGAAAGTCGGGCGTAGGGTGTTCGTGGCCGTCGGAGGCAGGGGGGTCTTCGTCCGGGTGGGCGTCGGCGTGCGGGTGATGGTCGGCGTACGGGACGGGGTGGGAGTGGTCGTGCGGGTTTGGGTCGGCCAGGGGGTCTGGGTGGGGGTACGGGTGATCGTTGGGGTGTCCGAGGGAGTCGGGGTGGTGGTCTCGGTCGGAGTGGGCGGGTCGCCGACGATCTGGAAGTTGCCGATCACCTTCAGCTGCCGGCCGAGGAAAATCTGGACCTGGTAAAAGCCTGGATCCCAATCCGAGGCCGGAGGGTTCCAATCGGTGTAGCCAATGCCACCGGACCCGCCATTCCATACCTGGGTTTCGTAGTAAGCCAGGGTCCCGTCGCGGTACCACAACGCAGTCCACTGCACCCCGTCGGTCAGCCGGTCGTACGTGAAGACCCCGAACATGTGCCCGACCGGGTTGTTGAAAATGTCGTTGGGGTTGAGCGGGGTGTAGTCTTCGGCGATCCCTTCGGTAAAGATCAGCGGTGAAAAGATCGAATCGGGGTTGGGTGTCACCACGCCTTCAAACTGAGAGACGATCGCCTCTGGTACGTGGGGGGTCAGAGTCGGCGTCGGCGTATCGCTTTCGGAGGAGGTGGGGGAGACGGTCGGAGTGAGGGTGATGCTGGGCGTCAGCGTGATGCTGGGCGTCAAGGTGATGGTTGGGGTCAGGGTGGGGGTCAGGGAGGGGGGAAAGAAATTGTAGGCCAGGGGCTCGCCGTACGTGTTGGCAAGAAACGCCACTGAAGCCAGGAGGACGGCAAGGAACAGCATTCGCCAGCCGCGCACCATGCCGTCGTGCCGCTTGCGGTAAAACGGGATGTTGCGTGAATTCCGGATCTCTCGAAACCCGGCCAGGATATAGAAAACCATCCCGATGACCATCAGGATGATAAATGTCAAGACACCCGTGCGAATATCGAGGTTGAAATCCATGTTCAGGGCCCGACAACCGGGTTGGAAAGCTTGCCGATTCCCTCGATTGTAACTTCGACAACATCCCCCGGAGAAAGCGGGCCGACGCCCGCAGGCGTGCCCGTCATGACGATGTCCCCGGCTTCCAGCGACATGACCGATGAAGCAAACGAGACCACCCGCCGGATAGAGAAAACCAGGTCCCGGGTGGAAGCCATCTGGCGCATCTGCCCGTTGACGTGGCAAGTCAGCAGGGCGTCGGCGGGGTCGAAATCCGTTTCGATCCAGGGGCCGATCGGGCAAAAGGTGTCAAAGCCCTTGCTGCGGGTCCACTGGCCGTCGCTGCGCTGCAGGTCGCGCGCGGTGACGTCGTTGCCGCCCGTGTAGCCGTAAATGTGTTCGTTCACCGCCTCGGGTGGGATCAGCCGGCCGCGTCGCCCGATTACGACGACCAGCTCGGCTTCATGTTCCACCTGGCGCGATTGGGAGGGCAGTCGAATGGGATCGCCAGGTGCAAGCAAGGAGGAGGGAGGCTTGAGGAAGATCAGCGGGATTTTCGGAACTTCAGCCCCGTGTTCTTCTGCGTGCGCGGCGTAATTTCGGCCTACGCAGATAATTTTGGATGGAAGGGTGGGGGGGAGCAGCCGGACTTTTTCCAGGGGCAGGCTGGGTTCCAGCCGCCGAAAACCCTGGAAAGGATTGCCTTCTATCGGGCCGACCAGATTTTCTTGCAGCCAGCCATACTTGGGCTCTTCGCCCGGCAACTGATAGCGGATAATGCGCATCTGTTCATGCCACAGGTTCCTGAATGCGGGCGACCAGGTCTTCGACCTTTTGGTCGGCGTCTGAATATCTTTCTGGGAAACGCCAGCGCAAAGCCTGACCGACCGCATAAGCGATCGCGTTCAGTAGCATGACGCCCATCTCCAGGGTGGGTTGAGAGTGCGCAAACAATACCAGTTCTGCCGTCTGGGCGCAAGGGAGGGAAGCTGCGCCCAAAATTGCCGCAGTGCGGATGCCGCTCTGGCGGGCTTCGCGCAGGGCGGAAGCGATGTGGCCGCTTTCCGCCCCTGTTTCCAGGGCGATCAGGAGCGTTTCGGGGCCGGAATTACGCAGGGTGCGGGCCAGATCCATGGCGCCGGTTTCGGACTGGGAGACCTGAAAGCGGCCACGCTCGAAAATATTTCGCAGGGTGTAGGCCGCCGGGCGGGCATGGGTGTCCGGGATCAGCACGACCCGGTTCGATTGGCGGATGAATTCGAGCAGTTTGAAAATTTTATGCGGATCCAGGAGCCTGCGGGTCTGTTCAAACAGGCTGTCCAATTCCGACATAGCGGATTGAATCACCGCTTCGATCGAATCCTCCTGGGCGGCGTTTTGCGGCTGGGCAAGCAACTGGGACTTAATTTTGTCTCTGATCTCGCGCAGCAGTTCAGGATAACCCGCGTAGCCCAGCTGCTGTGAAAAGCGCACGACGGTGGTGGCGTCCACATTGACCGCGTGCCCCAGCTCGGTGGCGGTCATAAAAGCGGCTTCGAGGTATGAATCCAGAATAAAATCCGCCAGCCGAATAAAGCTTTTGGAGAACCCTGGATATGCAGCTCGTATCCGCTCTTCGTAATTCATCGAATCCATTTGAAAACTTTTTTGCTTGGTGAATAAGTCTTGCATCAATCCATGCGAATGTCAACCGTAATTTATTCCTATTGATCGACCTTTCCGGCCCCCTGTTTTCACCAGCCCGCAGCCTGACGCTTTCATTCTAGCGAAAACTGGGCCTGGGACTCAACCCACCGCATGCCATTTTCATTTCAAATATGTAAAAAATACCAAAAATAATGCAACGATAGGGCCCAGACGGCCGAGCGCCCAGCCGGAGCCCACCTTGCTCGCCCGGAAACCGGGTTATTCTTCGAGAGATGGGGGTGGGGACTCGCTGGTCCGGGTCCCGTAGCCGGCGATCAGCAGCGCCAGCAGGTCCACCAGGGCTTCATCCACCGGGCCGGGCAGCGCGCCGCCAAAAAAGGTGTACACCGCTGCGCCGAGCAAGGGCAGCAGGACCCAACGAGGCGCGGCCGGGTTCTTGCGGATGGCCAGCCAGGCGGAAAAGATTGCGCCAGTCGTCATGGCGGCTGCGTCGTCCACGGAAAAGGGGATCAGGTCGGGAAGGAAGGTGTAGGCCGCGCTGAACAGGTACGGCAGGTAGACCGTAACCCAGGAGGGATCGCGCACCCAAAACAGCATCCCGGCGCCGATGGTGAAAGGCAGGATGAATGAAACGACAACTGCTCCACCAGCCAGCCAGGGGTTGAGGTCGATCCACTCGAACAGGGAAGCGACCAGGGCGGCCAGGGGCACCAACGGCAGCAGCACGGCGATGATGAAAAAAACTATCGCCAGCCCGGTTTTCAGCCGGTCGCTCATGACTGTTCGCCTCCCCGGGCCACGGGGCGCTGCGGATCGGTGATCCATTCACTCCATGAACCGGGATACAGCCTGGCGCCTTCCAGCCCGGCATGCTCCATGGCGAGGATATTTCTGC
This sequence comes from Anaerolineales bacterium, assembly GCA_041632295.1. Lineage (GTDB taxonomy): Bacteria > Chloroflexota > Anaerolineae > Anaerolineales > JABWBV01 > DATDOR01. The sequence goes on from JBFKII010000014.1 coordinate 8,925, forward strand.
AGGCGGTCACCCCCGATCCACAGTAGAAGATGGGTTTACTCCCGCCCTTCGCAAAATCTTCATACAAACCCCGCAGGGTTTCGGGCCCGTGGAACCGGCCGTCCGGACCGACCGCCCGATTGTGATCCAGGTTGTCGGCCCAGGGGATGTGTCCTGCGACCGGATCGATCGGCTCGTGGTCGCCGCGGTAGCGCGCCAGGGCGCGCGAGTCGACCAGCAGGCTTTTCATTTTCGCCACCTCATCGCTGTCGGCCACCATGTCCGGCTGGGGGGTAGGTGTGAACACCACCGGTTGAATTTCCGGCCGGCTGCGGGAGGTGGGCAGCCCGAGTGACAGCCAGGCCGGCCAGCCCCCATCCAACACCGCCGATTTTGAGTGGCCCAGCCAGCGCAGCATCCACCACAACCTGGCGGCGATCGAGCCTCCGCTGTCGTCGTACACCACGACCTGGGAGTTATTGCCGATCCCCCAGCTCCCTAAGGTTTCCGCGAAGGCCTCAATATCTGGGAGCGGGTGCCGCCCGGTCCGGCCCGGGATGATCGGGCCGGAAAAATCCTCCTCCAGGTGGGCGTATATCGCACCGGGGATATGGCCGGCTTCGTAATCACGGCGGCCTTTTTCCAGATCCGCCAGGGAAAAGCGCACGTCCACCAGGCGCCAACCCGGATCGCCGAGGGCGGCGGCCAGCTCCGTGGGGTTGATCAGGGTTTTATACATCCTCGCTCCTACCAGCCTCCGAAATGGCGGCGCATATCAGGATTCTGGTGCTCCCATCCCTGCTGGGGTGGCACGCTTGCCGGCTCACGGTTCCTCCACCCAGAACGTGCCGCGCTGCACCAGATGCCCGTCGATATAAAAATCGACCGCATACTCTCCGGGGGTGAAAATGAACACCTTGCTGAAGGCGTAAGAAATCGATTTGATCGCCCCGCTCCCCTCCCCCACGCTCCACTCCGAGACCACCCGCAGGGCCGGATCTTCGAACCCGTTGACGTATACTTTCCAGACCTCATGGGCCCCCAATCCGATGCCGTTGAAATCGAACAGGATCCCGATCTGGTTGGTGCCGTAGGGGTTGACGAGCGAGTCCTGGTATTCCACGAAATTTCCGTCCTGGTCGTAGATCTCCTGCACGAAGGCGAAATCCGAGGCCGAGGCCTGCCCTTCAGCGCGCGGTGGGCTGCCAAAGAATTCAAGGGACACGGTGTACTCTTTGATCCGTTCGATCTGCTCCTCGGCCACCGGGCGGATCTGGTTGGGGTCGCCGGAGAGGAGATTGGCGGGCGGCGCTGCTTCCCAGAATGCCTGGTTGCCGTCCAGTTCATTGAGCAGACTGATCAAGTCAAGCGCGCCGGCATCCAGGTAGAACCATAGGGAAGCGGGTGGCTCCTCGCCCCGGCCGCGTGCCGCTTGCACCTGGGCGACCGCATCCTCCAGGGCCAGGTCGTATTCGGTGATGGCGTTTCCGATCCGCCCCTGTGCCAGCATGGTCAGGCCCTGGTTCATGCGCACCCCGATCAGGCTGGGGTCGATCGCCAGCGCCTGCTGGTTGACCAGTACCGCCTGGTCGAACCGGCCGAGCAGATAGTACGTCCAGCCCAGGTTCCAGAGCACATTGGTGTCCCCCCGGCCTGCCTGGATGGCAGCCTCATAATCGCGGGCTGCTTTATCGTACTGGGCCAGGATGGAATAGGCATTGCCGCGATCGAAAAGGGCGTTGGCGTACTCCGGATCGATCTCCAGCGAGCGGGTGAAGGCCGCCACGGCCTGCTCGTTCAGCCCCTGGTAGGCCAGGCCAACTCCGTCCGCATAGGCGTCGATAGCGGTCTGCGGCCGTTCGTCAAAGGTGATCAGAATCATGCCCGCTCCCCAACCCAGGTTGATCACGACGAAGAGACCTCCCAGGCCGACGAAAAGCCAGCGAGTGAAATTGGTGATCGTGGTGGAAAGACCAAAGAGCGAAAGGGCCACGGCGTAAAAAGTCAGCTGCAGGACGAAGGTATTGGCCGTGTTTTCCCAGTCGTTGCTCAGGCTGGCCTGCACTTCGTACTGCTCCGACAGCCGGGTCGCCTCGACCAGGTACAGGTCGGATTCGTAGCTGCCCGCCCTCGGCCAGTTCTGCTGCGTGTCGAAATACGGATCTTGCAGCAGGGGGCTCAGGGTGCCTATCCGGTCGCGCAGGTCCCGGAACCGTTCGGCTGAAATATCGTCTCCGTACTGCTCTGCATTGGTGACCAGCAGGTCCAGCTCGTGCCAGGTCTGGAAAGCGCCCTGCCAGTCGTAGCTGAACTGGATGGCGCCGTTGATCCGCTCGGTTGTGGCCTGGATGGAGAGGGTCTGAGCGAGGCGGTCTGCTTTTTCCGCCTCATTCCTGGAGACGTGTTCCAGGAATGCCGCCGTGGCAGCAAAAATGGTGGTGAGGGCGATCAGGATGGAAATGAAACGTTCGAAGCGCTGTTCCCGGCTTTCCGCTGTGTCCATTTCAAATGCTCCACTCGAACAGCAGGACGGCGATGATCCCGATCCCGAAAACGACCAACCCCCCGAGTGCAAACAGGTAGCGGAAACGGTTCTTGACCGCCTGTCCGACCGTGAACAGGAAGAATGCGCCGGCAAAGAGGATCAGGGTTCCGGTCAGGATGCTGGCTTTGTCCCTGAGCAGGTCGGCGGCTTCGAAGTGCGGTTCCGGGTACAGGTCTTCAGACTGGCTGGCGTCGGCCCAGAGTTCGTCCAGTTCCCGCTTCAAGTCATAGTCGCCCTCTTCGTTCAGGTATTTTGGGGAAAAGAACGAGTATTGCAGCCCGAGCGCCATCCCCCACAGGTCGCTTTTTTCACGCTCGTGTGCGGGGTCGCCTTCGTTATCCAGGATCTTGCCCAGCTCGTTGTAGCGGAAATAGGTGGTGTAGGCCTGAAAATGCTCGAAACCTTCAATTCCGTTGGCCAGAAGAGACTCCTGGGCCCGGATGGAGGCGGTAATGCCGTCGAAATCCGCATCCCCGGCCTCGGAACTGGCGACGTTCGCGCGCCAGGCCGTGATCGCGCTGAAGATCGTGACCAGCGCGATCATGATCGATGAAAATACCTCAAACCGGCTGGTTTTCATGTGGCGCTCCTTTCCGAATGAAGAAGTTGTATCAGAAGCCGGCGATGAATTCAAGCCTGCCAGCTTCCAGGGCGATTGCGAAGAGTCTCCGTCGCCTCCAGCAGCCGCTCCCGGGCCAGCAGCGCTGCCACCCCCAGCCCCAGCAGCAAGAAGCCGCAGCAGGCCAGCAGAGGCAGCGCATAGACCCCCTCAGCGAGAATGAATACCGCCGTCAGCACGGTCAAAATGATAAACCCGATCGGCACGATCACGAAACTGCGCGAGCGGACAACCAGGCCGTATGCCAGTACGGCCAACGCCTGGGGAAAGAGTAAGAAGAACCAGGTGAACTCGCCGCTGGATACCAGTTGGATGTAAGTGGTGCTCAGCAGGGTCATTACGGCCAGGAGCCCGGTAACGAACGCAGCCAGCTTGCTGCCGGTGGGCGCCTGCGCGCCGCCGCTCCCTCGCACGAGCAGGTAATGCATGACGATTCCGAGCATTGCGGCCGCGATGGAAAAATACTGCGGCTGACGGACTTCAAAAAAGACCAGCCCCAAAAACCAGGCCTCCAGAAGCAGCAGGTTGGCGGGGAACCCCAGCCAGATGTTGCGACGCCGGAAGGCCTCCAGGGCAAACAGGCCGGCGAGGACCGCCACCCCTAAAACGGCGCTGCCGTCATCCTGGAGGGGCGCTGCCAGGGCGACCAGCCCTGCGATCGCCAGCGCCGAAACCTGCAGCGCCCGGGCGCGATGGGATGCCGGGAGGGACTCCGTTTCTTCGCCGCTTTCCGCCTCCGCCTCGGCCGGCTGAAGGCGGGCCCGGCGCCCCAGCAAAAGCCCGGAAAAAAAGAGGGCCGCGGCAAAAGTGGCTTCAGCCAGCAGCCAGAATCGGACTTCAAAACGAACGAGCAGGAAAGTGAACGCCAGGCTGAAACCGGCTATTGCCAGGTAAACCAGGGGCCGTTGGCCGGTGAAGCGTTCGTAGGCCAGGAAAAACAGGCCCCAGGCGGCGAATAGCAGCGCTGCCTGGGCAGGCTCATCGGGGGATAGGGTCAGGCCCAGCCAGGCGCTCACGACTGCCAACAGCGCCCCCCCGGCCAGCAGAATACGCTGCCTGGTCGTTCCAACCCGGTCTGCGGTTATGGCCGCAGCCAGGAGCGAAATCATCGCCGGCGGGGCGAGAATGTGGGCCGGGTAGATACCCAGGCTACGGATCGAGGGAAAGGTGAACAGGGAAAAATAGGTCAGCAGACCAAAAAACAAGCCGGCTGTCCAGGTGGCAGGGTCCTTATTTATGGCATAAGCCCCGGCGTAGACCAGGGCAGCCAGGAAGATGTATGCCGTTCCCGCTGCGGCGACGTCCGAGTGGCCGACCGCGCCTGCCAGGAGGAAGATCGGAAATGCGCCCCAGAGAAGGAAAGGAGCGTATGCCCGGGCTCGGTCCAGAGGGGCGCGCCGGGCCAGTTCCCCCCACAAGGCCAGCACCACTCCCCAGACGGTGATCCCGATCCCCGCCCATCGAATGGTCGGCTGGGCAGCGCCCATCAGCCACAAGGGAACGGATAGCAGCGCGGTGACCGCCAGGAAGCGGAAAACCGGGTGGATGCGTATCCATTCGCTGCCGGCCCAGAACAGGGAAATGACCAGGCCTGTGCCAGCCAGCCAGAGCCAATCCTGCCAGAGCAGGCTTTCCTCCAGCATCGTTATCAGAAGGAATCCCAAAATCATCAGTGAGAAAACCAGGCCCATCTGCAAAGCTGCGAATACGTAGGTCAGCGTTCCCATCCGGGCTTTCAGCCGCCTGAACAACCAGGCGCCGGGCAGACCGGTCAGGGTCGCCAGGGACACCAGGAACAGCCCAGGCACCACTCCCTCATCCAGCCAGATGCCGGCAAAAACCGATCCGACCGTCCAGCTCCACAGCCAGAACAGGCTGAACAGAGCGGAACGGTAGGCCGTACCCCCGAGAATCCATATGATTCCCGCGAAACCCAACGCAGCCGCCCAGAATAAGTCGATCTGCCTGCGCGGAATAGAAACCGAGTCGAAAAGGACCCCGGCATCTACCAAGAGGAGCACCCCGGCGATCAAGTACATGATAAAACTGGCCTGCCGCAGCCGGATAAACAGCAGGCCGGCGGAGGCGAAAAAAACCAAGGTGGTGGCCCCCAGGATGACCAGACGCAGCCCTTCGAATGCGGAGGCGAAAATAGCCGCTGCAGCAAGGGTGAACAGGGCTCCCAGATACAGGGCCACCTGGACGCTTGCCTCGGAAAGCAGCACCTGGGCCAGGCTGGTCCTTTCGGCCTGGGCGGGTGGACCAGGCTTTTTCTTCTTTGCCGGTGGTCGCGCCGAGAGCGGATAGCGCGCCCGCAGCACTTCCGCCAGTTCGGCCTCTACCAGGCCTTCAATTTCCCAGCGATCGACTTCGACGCGCAGTGCATTGCGGGCCGAATAGGCCAGGTTCGTTCGGTGGAACTGAATTTGCGTGAAAAGGGGATCCGCCAGCGCTGTCATCGCCGCCGCCCGGACTGCTTCGCTTTCATCCTTCAGGGCGCTTTTTTCAAGAGCCTGAAGGACATCTGCGCGTGGCTCCTTTCCTTCATGCAGCAGCCGGACGGCTTCCAGGCGCTCTGCCTCCGTTCCCAGCTGTAATGCTTTCAGAAGTCCGGCATAGGCATCGACTGCCGGCTCTTCCCGGGCGCCCGTATCGCCCCCTGGAAGGTTCACCGGTTCATCCTGAACGGAAGGTTTCGGATCGGGTTCAGACATGGTGGGCTAAGCTCCTGGAAATATCTCCGATTTTTCCCTTTGACCCTGGTTTGAGTTTACAATAGCGGGAATGCTTCGTCAAACATTTACTCCTACCCCAAACCGGAAATAAATATGGTCCAAAACCCTCTCAAGGTACTGTTCATCACCGCAGAAGCCGCTCCCTTCATCAAGGTAGGCGGACTGGGTGACGTCGCCGGTACCCTTCCGCTGGAGCTCCGGCGCGCAGGGGTTGACATCCGCATGGCCCTGCCGCTCCACCAGCAGATCGACCGCTTGCGATACGATCTTTCTCCAGCGGGATCGATCGAGGTCCCCCGTGGAAAAGAGGCGGTTCCAGCTGAAGTATTCCGCACCGATCTCGACGGCATGCCGGTCTATCTGTTCGACTCCCCTCTGATTCCGGAGAACGGGCCCCTGTATGCGACCGACCCACGCCTGGATGCCCCCAAATTTGTCCATTTCTCGCTGGCGTCCCTGGCTTTCCCGATCGTTTTGAACTGGAAGCCGGATGTGATCCACGCCCAGGACTGGCACACGGCGGTCTCGCTGTATGCTCTGGATCTGATGCGGAAACGAGATCCTTTTTTCGCCCCGATTGGCAGCCTGCTGACGGTCCATAACTTGCCCTACCACGGGATCGGCACCGAAAGTGTGCTGGCGGATTTCGGTCTTCCGCCGGCAAGCGATTCCCCGCTGCCCTGGTGGGCCCGCCATCTTCCCCTTCCCTTGGGTTTGTATGCGGCCGACCATATCAACACGGTCTCGCCCGGGTACGCCGCCGAGATGCTGACCGAGCCTTTCGGCGCCGGGCTGGACGAGTATTTGAGAATCCATAAATCTGAGGCGATCAGCGGGATTCTCAACGGCCTGGATATGGCCGCCTGGGACCCGCGCAAGGACACGGCTATCACCGCCCATTACGATAATGAAAATCTGGATGGAAAAGCGGTGAACAAAGCCGCCCTCCAGCGCGAGCTCGGCCTGCCGGAACAGCCGGAAACAATGCTGGTTGGGATCGTTTCCCGTATGGACCAGCAGAAAGGCATCGACCTGGCGCTGGATGGACTCAGGCTGGTTGCCGACCAGCCCTGGCAAGCCGTGGTGCTCGGGACCGGGCAGCCGGCGATCGAGGACTCCGCCCGCCAGCTGCAGGACGAACTGCCCGATCGGGTGCGTGTAATGATCGATTTTGACGCCGACCTGGGACGCCGAATTTATGCGGGTGCGGATGCCTTCCTGATCCCCTCCCGCTATGAGCCCTGCGGCCTGACACAAATGATCTCCATGCGCTACGGGACCGTTCCGATCGCCAGGGCGGTCGGCGGGTTGAAAGATACGATCCAGGATTACGGGGAGACCAAGTCTGGGACCGGCTTCCTTTTCGAAGCGGCCCTGCCGGAGGGCATGGCGGATGCGCTGCAGCGTGCGCTTTCCGTGTACGACGACGGCCGGCGGTGGGGAGGCTTGCAGCGGCGAGGTATGAAACAGGATTTCTCCTGGGAAAAATCCGCCCAAGAATACGTCTCGTTGTATCAGAAAATTGTCCAGGCGCGACAGGCGGCCGCATCCTGAGCAGGGGTTGGCGCATCTTTTGGACAGGGGTGGGAAATTATATTTTGAAAGTCGAATGGAAAAAGGAAAAATGATCCATGGCATTTGAGCGCGCTTCCGGTATCTTGTTGCACCCGACCAGCCTGCCCGGCCCTTACGGGATTGGAGAAATCGGCCCCCAGGCGTACGCCTGGGTGGACTGGCTGGCGGAGGCGGGCTGCGGTTTATGGCAGATCCTCCCGCTGGGCCCGACCAGCTATGGCGATTCCCCTTACCAATGCTTCTCCGCGTTTGCCGGCAACCCGTACCTGGTCAGCTGCGCCGCGCTATTGGACCAGGGGCTGCTGTCGGAAACGGATTTGGAGGACATGCCGGTTTTTTCCCCGGACCGGGTGGATTTCGGTGCCATCTATCATTGGAAGCTGAAAGTGCTGGACCGGGCATACCGGAATTTTGTGGGCATTGCCGGAGAAATTGAAATCCGTGCGTTCCGGGAATTTCGGGAGCAGCAGGGGGCCTGGCTCGATGAGTTCGCCCTGTTCATGGCGCTCAAGGACCTGCACGCAGGCCGCCCCTGGTGGGAGTGGTCTGCGGAGTACCGGATGCGCGAACGGGATGCGCTCGTTCAGGCCCGGGAGGCGCAGCAGGAGACGATCGAGCGGCATGCATTCCAGCAGTACCTCTTTTTTCGCCAGTGGCTGGCTTTAAAGGAACACGCAAACCGGAAAGGCCTGCAGATCATCGGGGACATCCCGATTTTTGTAGCCTACGATTCGTCCGACGTCTGGGCCAACCCGGAATTATTTGCGCTCGAACCGGACGGCAGCCTGCAGGTGCAAGCGGGAGTCCCGCCGGATTATTTTTCCGAGACCGGGCAGCTGTGGGGCAACCCCCTGTACCGCTGGGATGTCCACAGCCGCAGCGGGTACCGCTGGTGGGTAGATCGCATGCGCAGCGTCCTGAGCCTGGTGGACATCGTCCGCCTGGACCATTTCCGCGGTTTTTACGATTATTGGGAGATCCCCGGGAACGCAAAGACCGCCATCGATGGCCGCTGGGTACCCGGCCCGGGGGAGGAGTTCTTTGTCCGGATACGCCAGGCCCTGGGCGAATTGCCGATCATCGCAGAAGACTTGGGCTATCTGCATCCGGGGGTGTACGATCTTCGCGATCAGTTAGGCCTGCCCGGCATGAAGATCCTGGTGTTCGCCTTCGGAGATGAACACGCCAACCTGTTTTTGCCGCACAATTACATCCCCCATTCGGTGGTCTACACGGGCACGCACGATAACGATACCACCCTCGGATGGTACCGGCGTGTTGGGAAGGGGGAGCGGAATTTCGCCCGGCGCTACCTGGCCAGAGACGGGAAGGATATCTCCTGGGACTTGATCCGCGCAGCCTGGTCGTCGGTATCCGTTTTTGCCGTCGCCCCCCTGCAGGACGTGCTTTCCCTGGGAAACGAAGCCCGCATGAACCTGCCAGGGACCCTCGGCACCCACAATTGGACCTGGCGAGTGCGGGCAGAGGCGCTTTCCGAAGAGGTTCAGGCCCGGCTGCAGGAAATCAACCTGCTTTACCAGCGGCTGAACCGGAAAAATTGATTAACCCTGGGGTTTCCAGGTTGGTGCGCCGCGGCGCAGCTCGCGCTTGGAAAGGCGGTTGAGCTTTCCGCAATGGGGGCAGTGGGAATTGTAATGCTTCAGGTCTTCCGCTTGAATCTGGTCGAGAGCGGCATGCGCCTCGTCCCGCTTAAGTGCGTAGGGTCGGTTGCAATGCCGGCAGCGTACCTGCATGTTCACTCCTTTGTTGTGTCGCCCGGCTTTCGCCGTGAACCCCGCTTACCTGCCGGCTGCCGGGACGAAATATAAATGCCTGCCAGGATCAGGAAGGCACCGGTTAACTTTACCATGGAAGGACGCTCGTTCAGCAGCACCGCTGCGAGGATGATAGTCCCGATCGGCTCCCCGAGAAATGTGATCGAGACCACAGCCGCAGGCAGGTAGCCCAGCGCCCAGTTGAAACTCGAATGCCCCAAAAGCTGCGGCACCAGCGCGAGCAGGACGAACCACACGTAGATCAACGGTGAGTAGCCCAAGGGCGAGTATCCGTAGGCGACCATGGCGGCCAGAAGGGCTAGCGCCGCGACCCCGTAAACGATGAAAATGTAGGGCAGGGTGGGCAGCTTGAGACGCAGGCTTTTCCCGATGATCAAGTACGCCCCGCCGGAGATGGCGCCGGCCAGCGCCAGGAGGTTGCCGATAAACGCATCCCCTCGAACCAGCTCCGCCCATCCACTGCAATCCAGGCTGCCCGCGGCCAGCTGGCAGGAATCCGCCAGGGAGACGATCAACCCACCGGCCAATGCCAGGGCCAGCCCGGTGACGACGCGGCGGCCGATCGGCTCCCGCAGAAATATAGGAGCCATGATCGCCACCCAGAGCGGCATGGTCTGGACCAGGACGATCGAGCTTGTCACCGAGGTGTATGCCAACGAGGTGATCCAGGTAGCAAAGTGGATCGCCAGGAACAATCCCGAAAGGACCCCGAGGCTGGTCTCTCGGGCGGTGAGGCTGCGGATCACGCCCCCGTGACGGGGGAGGGTGATAGGTGCCAGGATCAGGGAAGCAATTGTCAGGCGGGATGCGGCGATGACCAGCGAGTGGGCTTCCGCCTGGGCGAAACGGATAAAAATGGAGGCCGTAGAGACCGCCAGAATCCCGAGCAGGATGACCAGAACCGGTGATACTGGAGGTGTGGGCTTTCCAGATTCCATCCGAAGGGTTGATTTCTTGACAAACAAAAATGGGCAGGCTAGAATTTAGTCGTTCTTGCAATCCTACTAGATTTGAATTGCAAGTCAACCTAACCTGAGGAGTCAAATATGACGTACATCATTACCCGACTTTGCCTGCGTGACTCCGGCTGTGTCGAAGTTTGCCCGGTTGAATGTATCGTTCCCGGTAAACCCAAGGATGTTTGGCCCTGGTTTTACATTGATCCCGAAACCTGCATCGACTGCGGCGCCTGCGTCCCCGAATGCCCCTACGAGGCCATCTTCCCGGAAGATGAAGTGCCGGATGCCTTTGAGGCGTTGGGTGGTGAAGTGATCAGCATGCCGGCCAGCTCGGGGCTCACCGGATCGTGGTCCGGAGAGAATCACCATGGCACGGCGGTAGTGCTCTCCCACACGCGTGTCCTGGATGCGGGAGAGGTCCTGGATCTGACCGAAGACACGCCGCCCAACTACGACTTCTTTGCCGATGACGGCCCGGGCTATGGGCCCATGGAAGGGGGGCCGGACGCTTACGAGGAGTAGAGGCGCAGGGGGCAAAACGATGAAACCAGAGAGGAAGTCATCCGGCTTCCTCTTTATTTTTTCGGCCCTGTGCCGGAACCCACCAGGAGAACCTGACAGATGTCCGACCTTCTTCGCGTCGAGCGCGACTCGCTTGGGGAAATGCGCGTCCCGAAAAATGCCCTCTATGCCGCCCAGACACAGCGGGCGGTTCAAAATTTTCCCATCTCGGGCCTGCGTCCCTGGCGCGCCTTTATCTGGAGCATGGCGGCCATCAAGCGCGCCGCTGCAGAGGTGAACCGCGACCTCGGCCTGCTGGACCCCGACCTGGCCCAGGCCATCATGCAGGCTGCCGACGAGGTGCTCGCTGGCACCTGGGACGGGGAATTCGTGGTCGATCCCTTCCAGGCAGGCGCGGGCACCAGCCACAATATGAACACCAACGAAGTGATCGCCAACCGGGCCAACCAGATTCTTGGTTTTTCACTCGAGGCCGCCGACAAGCCGGTCAGCCCGAACGATCACGTCAACATGGCCCAGTCGACCAACGACACCATCCCGACCGCCATCCGGCTGGGCTGCCTGTGGCGGCTGGACGAGCTGCTGGAAGCCTTGCGTTCACTGGCCCAGGCTCTGGACGAGAAAGCGGCCGAATTCGATTCGGTTGTTAAATCCGGCCGCACCCATCTCCAGGATGCCGTGCCTGTCCGTTTGGGCCAGGAGTTCGGCGGTTACGCAAAAGCCGTCCTGCGAGATGCGGAACGTATCGAGCACGCCGCGCAGGGTCTTCGCCGGTTGGGGATCGGAGGCACGGCGACCGGCACAGGCCTCAACGCCCACCCCGGGTATCACGCCGGCATGGTGAAAACCCTTGCCGGCCTGTCCGGTCTGGCGCTGTCCGAATCGGATAACCTGTTCGAATCGATGCAGTCCCTGGCCGATGCGGCCGATTTTTCGGCTTCCCTGCGCACTGCGGCCATCACCCTGACGCGCATCGCCAACGATTTCCGCCTGCTCTCTTCCGGCCCGGCGACCGGACTGGATGAAATCCGCCTGCCGGCGGTCCAGCCCGGCTCGAGCATCATGCCTGGAAAGGTCAATCCGGTTTTAGCGGAAATGCTCAATCAAGCCATGTTCCACGTTCAGGGCTGCGACCTGGCCGTATCGCTGGGTTCTCAGGCCGGCCAGCTTGAGCTCAATGTGATGATGCCGATGATCGCCCACAACCTGTTCGAAATGATGCAGGTCATGATCGGCTCGGTGAACGCATTCACCGAGAAATGCGTCCGCGGGGTCACGGCCAACCAGGAAAAGGCGGAGGGCTGGCTGGCGAAAAATGCTATTGTCGTCACCGCCTTGAACCCGGTGATCGGCTACCTGGCGGGTGCGGCTCTGGTCAAGCAATCGCTGGCGGAGGGGCGCACGGTTGGGGAGGTGGCCGCAGAGAAGGCTGCGGCCGGCGAACTGCAGCACGTCAGCGAGGGCCGCCCTGTCACCGCAGAAGAGGTGGAGGCGGCGCTGAACGACCTGCGCAGGCTGACGGAAGGCGGCATCGTCAAATAGATCGTCCGGACAGGCCATGCGCGATAAGTCCGGTTATACTATGCAGAATCAACCAGAAATCCAAAGAGGAGCTAAAAAATGATCAAGCGAATCACAGCCTTTATCAAACGACACTTTCCGGCCAGGACCGTCTCCGCACACTGCGATGGACCCTGCGGTGTTTACGACCCTGCCTCCGCCCGCATTGCAGCCGAAGCGGTGCTCTCGATGACCAAAAAACTGGCCGCGCTCAACCCCGGGGCCCACGATCACGAGGTCGCCAACATGTACTCGCGCTACGTGGCGATCAAAGAGGAGCAGGCCCACCTTGCCAAGACCGAGCTGCTGGTGCTGTGGACCGATTACTTCAAGCCCGAGCACCTGGAGAAGTACCCCGACCTTCACAATGTTTTCTGGAAAGCAGCCAAATTGTGCTCTTCGGTCAAGGTTCACGTCAGCATGGAAGATGCGGAAGCGCTGATGGCGGCGATCGAGAAGATCCACAATATTTTCTGGGAGACCAAGGGGCGGGACGTGGCCTACTACACGGCCAGCTGACCTCCAACCGGCACCACTTGCCACCCCGGCGCAGACCGGGGTGGTTTTGTTTCCGAAAAGGGATTATTATCCCAGAGCGCACCCTGCCGATGGCCCGTCCGGACACCCACCCACGTATTCCAGATGCAACCTGGCTTCAAATGTTAGGCTGGATTTTCCGCCGCCTGCGCCGGGTCCGCATTCGCGGGGCTTCCATGTTCCCGCTGCTCCAGCCGGACGACGAAGTGCTCGTCGACATGCGCATCTACCGGGGGACGGCTCCCCGGGTTGGCGACCTCGTCGTGGCCAGGCATCCCATTCAGGAAGATCTGGAGATCGTCAAGCGGGTGGCAGCCATCAACCCGGACGGGAGCTACCACCTCAAAGGGGAGAACCCCTTTGAATCGTCCGACTTTCGCAGCCTGCCGGCGATTAAAATTCTGGGCAAAGTCATCGCCCGTTTTGGTTAGCCATGTCACCGATTCGCATCCTGCCTTCTGAAATCGCCTCCCAAATCGCCGCCGGGGAAGTGGTGGAGCGGCCCGCCTCTGTGGTTAAGGAGCTGGTCGAGAATGCGTTGGACGCCAGCGCCAGCCGGATCGCAATTACCGTGGAAGGGGCCGGCAGGCAGCGGATCGAGGTGGCCGATAACGGGGAGGGCATTCCCGAAGATGAGCTTGCGCTGGCGGTGGAAAGGCACGCGACCAGTAAGCTCGCCAGCTCCGAGGGCCTGTTTCAAATTGGCACCCTGGGGTTCCGAGGGGAAGCGCTGGCCTCGATCGGTTCGGTCTCCCGCTTTACCCTGACCTCGAAAGCGGCAGGGGCGCAGGCTGGCAGCCGGATTCGAGTTGAAGGGGGGCATCCGGCCGAAGCGGAGATGGTCGGCGCTCCCCAGGGCACGCTCGTTGTGGTCCAGGATCTTTTTTACAACGTCCCCGCCAGGCTGAAATTTCTAAAAACGGACCGAACCGAGCGATCCCGGATCGCGGATCTGGTGTCCCGCTATGCGTTGGCCTACCCCGAGGTGCGATTCACCTTGCAGCAGGAAGGCCGGGTCCAATTGCAGACCGGCGGTGATGGGGACCGGCGGGCGGTGCTGGCAGCCATTTACGGCACCGAGGAAGCCCGCCAAATGCTCGCGGTGGATGCGGAATATGAAGACATTCGCATCACCGGGTTTACCAGCCCGCCCGGTCTGACGCGCGCCACCCGGCGGGAGATCACGTTTTTTGTCAACGGGCGCTGGGTGCAGGACCACGCTCTATCCGCCGCGCTGGTCCAGGCGTATCACACGCTGTTGATGGTCGGGCGGTACCCCCTGGCTGCCATCTTTTTGCAGGTGCCTCCCGAGTCCGTGGACGTCAACGTCCATCCCGCGAAATCCGAAATCCGGCTGCGCGATCCGCGCCGCGTATTTGCGGATGTACAGCGCAGCGTCCGGCGGGCGCTGCTGGCCCACGCCCCGGTGCCGGGATTGGAAGGGACCAATCTGCGCTGGACCCAGAACCCGGGTGGGGTATCCGCCTGGGGGAGCGGGCCAACCTCCGAAGCCCCTGGCCATCCCCTCCCTTTCACGCAGCCCACACGGCAGGACGTGCCGGAACAGCCTGCACTGGACCGGCGGGGGGAGGTGCCCCTGCTGCGGCCCATCGGGCAGGTCGCCGCCGCGTACCTGGTCGCCGAAGGACCGGACGGCCTCTACCTTGTCGACCAGCATGCCGCCCACGAAAGGGTGCTGTTCGAAAAGATGATGGCCGAGCGAGGGGCCCAGGTCGCATCCCAGTCGCTGCTCGAACCTGAATCTGTTACCCTGTCCCCCTCCCAGGCCGACCTGCTGGACGGCCAGCTCTCTGCCCTGCGCACTCTGGGATTTCAGGTCGAAGATTTTGGCCCCAATACGTACATGGTCCGTGCGCTCCCCGCCTTGCTGGCCGGCATGTCCCCGCAACAGGCTCTGCTCGTCCTGGTGGAAGACTTTGAAGAGGATGAGACCCCCCTGCAGGCTGAGATCGAAGCCAGGATTATCGCCCGGGTTTGCAAGCGGGCGGCCGTTCGGGCCGGGCAGGTGATGTCTCCGGAGGAGCAGCGGGCGCTGATCCGCGATCTGGAGCGTTGCGAATCCCCCCGGACCTGCCCTCACGGCCGTCCGACCATGATCCACCTCCCTGTGGATCTGCTCGAGCGACAGTTCGGGCGGCGGGGACCTCGGTAAGGGTCCCATGGATCGTATGGAAGCCCTCTGGCTGGAAAACAATCGGCTTACCATGCGCCGAATTCCGGTGCCAGACCCCGCTCAAGGCGAGGCGCTTGTACGGGTACGCCTGGCAGGCATCTGCGCAACGGACCTGGAGTTGGTCCGCGGCTATTACCCGTACTCCGGTGTGCTGGGCCATGAATTCGTGGGCGAGATCGCCGACGCGCCGGACGCTCCGGAGCGATTGGGCCAACGGGTGGTGGGTGAAATCAATACGCGCTGCGGAAAGTGTGATGCCTGCCGCGCGGATCGTAGCAATCATTGCGAGAAACGAACGGTTCTGGGGATCCGCAATCGAAACGGTAGTTTCGCCGAATACCTGCTGCTGCCCCTGGAAAACCTGCATCCGGTTCCCGAAAGCGTGCCGGACGAATGGGCCGTGTTCACCGAGCCACTGGCCGCGGCCCTTCAAATTACCAGGCAGGTGGCGATCCGGCCGCAGGACCGGGTCGTCCTGGTCGGGGCGGGCCGCTTGGGCCAGCTGATCGCCCAGGTGCTTGCCGCAACCGGCTGCGACCTGAAGGTCCTGGCCAGGTACCAGGGCCAGCGGGATCAGCTGGCGCGCAGCGGAATTAAATGGATCGAAAGCGGGCAGTTGGAAGCCAATCGAGCCGACATCGTGGTCGAGGTGACCGGATCCCGCCAAGGTTTTGAGACCGCCCGCCAGGCCGTTCGCCCTGGAGGCACCATCGTCTTGAAATCCACATTCGAAGGACAGATGGAAATCGACATGTCTGCTTTGGTGGTGGACGAAATCACCGTGATCGGTTCGCGCTGCGGTCCGTTCGATGCCGCACTGCAAATGCTCGCAGACGGGAAAATCAACCTCGATGGCATGGTGATGGGCAGGTATCCACTCAGCGATGCCCTGGCGGCGATAGGCCGTGCGGCAGAGAGGGGGGTTTTGAAAGTGCTGCTGGAAATGCCGCAGAACTCGGGAGAAGGATGATTTCCCCACCCTGGAAGTTCGCGGCCGAACGAACCGGGGGGATTACCCGGTTCCCTGTCAAGTCTAACTAACCCGATGTGCGGGTTTTTGGCGGACGCTGTCGAAGGGCTCAGTATAAATTTCGATACGCAAAAAACTGCGTTTTTCGCTACTCAACCAGCGATTTGGCTCAGATTTGTGAAATATGCACATCGGGTTAACTATTAAAGTGTGGACTTTGCCGCGCAGCTGAGGCGGCAGCCATCGAGGCGGGTGCAATACTGTCTTCTATCAGTTGGTCTTGGGTAAAAACACCGAAAATGTCGATCCCTGGCCCACTTCGCTGGCCACACGGACCTCGCCTCCGTGGGCGTGGATGATCTTCCGGACGATCGATAACCCGAGCCCGGTTCCCTGCGCCATCCGCTCGGTTCCGGGGACCCGGTAGAATTTTTCAAAAAGCAGATCAAGGCTGTCTGCCGGTATCCCCTGGCCGGTGTCCGAAATCGAGATCTCGATCCGGGTTTTTTTCTCGGCTGCGAAAATCCGGATGCTGCCTTGTTCCCGGTTGTATTTAATCGCGTTGCTGAGCAGGTTGAGAAACACCTGTTTGATCTTATCCGGATCCCCCACCATCATCGGAAGCTGTTCTTCGACCTCCCATTGCAGCTCGATCTGGCGTTCGTCCATGCGGCTTTGCATGATGCCGGTGCATTCTTTAAGCAAGCCGGCCATATCGAAAGACAGCGGATTGAACTGGCCCCGGCCGGCTTCAAGTCGTGCCAGGTCAAGGAAAGATGTGGCCATATCTGACAGCCTGGAGGTTTCATCCTGGATCACGCGCACCATTTCGTGGTGCTGCTTCTGGGAAATATCGGACCGCAGCAGGATGTGGGTGGCGGCATTGAGCGAGGCCAGCGGCGTGCGCAGCTCGTGCACCATCTCCGAGATCAGGTCGGCCTGGATGAACAGGCGTGCGTTCAGGATGGCGACGGCTGCCTGGGCGCCCAGGGTCATTAAGATGTCCTGATCCTCCTCGTTGAAACCACCCTGATATTTGTTGATGGTTTCCAGCACCCCGACGACATCACGTTTGGTGATCATCGGTACACCCAGCAGAGACTTGGTTTCCAGATTGGCCTGTTTTTGAACGTCTTTATAAAAGCGCGGGTCGCTGGCGGGATCGTTGGCGATCACCGGCTGGCGGTTTATCGCGATCCAGCCGGCGATGCTGCTCTCCACCGGCACGGTGATGCCGCGCATGATCGGCCGTTCGAGGTTGGTGGAAGCCTGGAAGTACAGTTCGCCTTTGCTCTCTTCGTAAAGAAGGATGGCGGCCGCCTGGCTGTTGGTCAGGTCAATGGCAGCATGGACGATGCGGTCCAGAAGCTCGTCCAGATCGAGGGTCGAGGCCAGGTCGCGTGAGATATCGATCAGACGCTGAAACCGTTCCTGTCGCGTGAGAAGTCTTCTTTCTTTCATTCAAGTGTTCGGTCGATTGGCCGCTCAGTAGCGGTTAATTGGTCGACCAGGGCAGGCAGGATATTGGCCACATCTCCTCGGAGAACAACGCTGGCGGATGAGTCCAGGTAGGTTTTTTCCTCGTTGATAATCAGCAGTTTCCCGTTTCGCTTCAGGACATTCAAAGGCAGCTCTGCTGCAGGAGTCACCTGAAGCGATGTGCCGGCGATGATCATCAGATCGCTCCCGCCTGCGGCCTTTACAGCCAGCTCCCAGGTCTGGACGGGAAGCTGCTCTCCGAACAGGATCGCGTCCGGCTTCAAAATACTACTGCAAAATCTGCAACGTGGCAAAACCCCTTCGGCGAAGTAGGCGGGCAGGAACGGCCGGGAGGGGTACGAACGGTAGCATTCCGGGCAGGTCAGGTGGGTTGTGCTGCCGTGCAGTTCCAGCACCGTCGAAGAACCGGCTCGCTGATGCAGCCCATCGATATTCTGAGTCATGACACTGCGCAAACGCCCGGTTCGCTCAAGCCGTGCCAGAGCGGCATGCGCAGCGTTGGGCTCGGCGCGGAAAATCCGGACGGCAAGCGGCCGAAACCAGCCGTAAAACCGCTCCGGCCGGTGGCGGAAAGCCTGCAGAGAAGCGACGGACATCGGATCGTCATTCGCCCACAACCCTGAATGGTTTGAACGGAAATCTGGGATTCCCGAAGGCGTGGAAATGCCCGCACCGGTCAGGCAGGTGATATTGGAAGCTTTCTCCAAAAGCTCGAATGCTGCGGCCAGGGTTTCTGGTTCCGGCATGGGTCAGGGATAAAACCAGTTGATTTCCAGCCTGCAGGGTGCCGGCTGGAGCGTCTGTTGCGCGATCTGCATACCGGTCAGGAATTGAGCGCGATTTCGGCGATCGCCGTGAATTGTTGAGAAACGGGGCTGTCTTTCCTCAGGTTGACCAGGGGGATCCCGCTGGTCTCTGCCTTGTGAGCCAGATTGGGGACTGCGC
>JBFKII010000015.1:0-26299 GCA_041632295.1 Anaerolineales bacterium
GGCGTCTGGGTCGGGGAGCTCGGCGAACCATCCAGGCAGATAACCGCCGATCCGGCAGGCCTGCCTGCCTGGACGCAGGATGGAGATGCCTTGTATTTTTTAGATGGCAGCGGGTTATGGGTCGCCCGTGCGCCGCAATTCCAGCCAGTTCTTGTCCTCGAAGGGTTTACGGCCACGAGTGCAGTCTGGCTGCGCACACCCTGATGGAACTGACCGCCGTCTTCCGGCGTTAAATAGGCGCAGTATGATAAGGAGACGAGCATGAAGAAAATTCTGATCATTTTGTTTTTCGCCCTCTCAGCGGCCTGCACGCCGGTCGGAGGCGAGCCAATCGAAACACCCTTTCCCACAGCGGAAGCCCCCACCGACCCTACCGCCCCGCCTGTAGATCCCGTCGCATCCCCTACGGAGGTGCCGATGAACGAAAACTCACCGATAGAAAAAGTCCGCCTGCGGGTTGCTGCCGATTTGGGATACGATCCGTCCGAGGTGGTTTTGGTGGAGTCCATGGAAGTAATATTCCGGGACGGATGCCTGGATGCGGCCCTGGACGGCGAAATGTGCATCCAGGTGCTCACCCCGGGGTTCCGCGTGCGCTTTGACACACCCACGGGCAGCACTTGGTACCATCTCAACCAGGAAGGCACGTTTTTTCGGGTCGCCCCTGCGGATTACGAGCCTATGACCCCTCCTGAAAGCTGATATCGAATTCGCGTTTTGGCGAAAAAAAAGCCGGTGTCCGCGGACACCGGCTTTTCGATTGAACACAGCTGGGAATAATTAAATACCAAGGGATTGTACGATGGCATCACCGTAAAACCAGAGGCCTGCCGCGGTCAGGCAGCAGCAGCACAGCAGGACGACGGCCACAATTCCGACGATCAGGGCAGTGTTGTTTTTTTTCTCACCGCCGCCCCCGTCATCTCCGCCCATTGGGGCGCTGACCATGGTTTCATTCATATCATCTGACATATTCATCTCCTCTATTGACTCTGGGATTGCGGCATTTCGCTAATTTTAACCAGCAGTTAAAAAACAGCCAGAACGATCGGCAACCAACTGGTCTCCATAAATGGGACGGCCAGGAAGGGCAGCAAAAAGGCGGACAAAAAACAGCATATCCCCAGCACGCCGATCGTCAGGCCTGCGTAGCCCAGGACCAGGCCGACCGTTGCCAGGCCGTCCCCGCCGATCATCCCGCCGCTTTCGCGGATTTCTTTCTTCGCCATGTGCCCGGTGATCACCGCCACAATGCTTCCGATTACGGGAACGAGCGAAAAACCGGTGATCCCCGCGATCAGGCTGACGATCGCCATGGTGCTGTTGGGAGCTGGAGTCGAAGATGGTGGTTGTTGGTAGGTCATCGGATCCTCCTCAATTGCTGTCAGGATGATACCATTTTTGCTTTTCTTTCGCCTGAAACCTTCTTCCTATCGGGCCGCAGAGATCCGGTTCGCCCGCCGCCAAAGAAGCCAGACCACCCAGGCTGTGAATATGATCGTGATCCCCGCCACTAGGATCGGGATGATCACGGATAGGATCGAAAGACCCGTGGAGAGCACATCTTCCAGAACACTGACGGGGACGTTACCCGCGCCCCCGGTCGTGGCGGTCACCGCCGGGCGGATAAGCACGGATTTAGTCGCATGCACCCCCCCGGCGACCACCAGCCCCAGGATCAAGGAAAACACCAGATTGGCGTCCGTGATCACATCCGCATTGGCCGCAAAGACAATCGCCCCGGCTGCCGGGCGGATGAAGGTTTGCAGGATGTCGTTGGCGTGGTTGACGGCAGGGATTTTGTCGGCAAAAAACTCGATCAAAGAGAGCACCACCAGAGCGCCGATCACCCACCAGCTTTCCAGCGTGTTCCACGGCTCGGCCAGTTTGATCCAGTCCGTAAAGCGGCCTACCAGGGCGACGACCAGCAGGGGAATATACGCATTCAAACCAGCGCTCGCAGAGAGCCCAAAAGCGGAAAAAATACCCATCAAAATTTCCATGATTCACCTCCGAACGCATGCATCGCGAATACCCTCAGGTACAGATACGCAAGGCACCGGAACCCGGTTCCTCGGGGAAGGCCACTAAAAATGAAATCCATCCCAAGTGCCGGTGAGGGCGTACCGCAGAAGATCGGCGCCGGCGATCTGCAGGAGCGCCAGGGTCAGGCCCGCGATCAGCGGGATGGCAAGCTGGCCCAGGCGCAGGCTGGCATTTTCCGACCGCATGACCATCAGAACCAGCATCGTGTATGCCAAGGAGAGCAGCAGCAAAACCCCCACCGCGCTCAGCAGCGAGAGCGGGTACAGGATCAGAGGGTTGCCCGTCAATGTCAGCCAGGCAATCACAGCACCCAGGGCCAGCAGTGTGAAGAGCGGGCGAAGGCCGGTCAGCGCCGGGCGCGGATCCCAATTTCTCCAAACAGACTGGTTGAACCCGGGAAAAACGATCGCCGCCAGCGTGATCCCGAACCCCGTCCCAAGGAAAACCCGTATCGGGTTGGTGGTCGTATACAGCGACGGAAATGCCGGGATCAGGTTGGTCAGGGAATTGATTCCATCCAGGCCAAATCCAACCGTGATCAGCCCCAGCACGGAGATGACCCGCCAGGGCGGCCGCCCGCCCCTGCGACCATATAATGCCCCTTGAAATGCAAGCCCCAGCAATGCTCCCAGGTACATCCCGGTGCAGCGCGCGCACATCGATATCTGGCGTTCCCCGAACATGAACGAGCGGACCCGGATGCGGTGGCAAACGGCATATCCCACCGCATCTGACTTGCCCAACAACCCGTCGGGCGTGTAAACTAACCAGGCGGTCGCAACCAGGGCGAATATCGCCAGGGTAACGGCCGCACTACGCCTGCTCTTCCACGGGCCTTTTTGGGCGGCGTTTTCCATGCTGGGATTATAGCAGTCTGCGGCTGAAATCAAAGCCGGGCGGTAGTACTCCCGGTGCTCGTCAGGAAAAACCGCCATGGTATTATCGAACGGATTATGCAGTTGAGAAGCGCATTTATCGCTATATTTCTTGCCGCGCTCGCTTTGTTTCTGGGTGCCTGTACGGTCGTCAACGAAGCGCGCCTGCTGTTGACGCCGCTGCCGACCCTGGAAATGCCAGGGGATCCCCAGGTTACGGTGGAATACATGCTCACGGCCACCGCGGGGGAATGGACTCCATCGCCCACAGCAACCCGCACCGCCGAACCTGCAGCCGAGAAGACCCCCCTCCCGACCGCCAGCCAGACTCCTGCGCCCACCCATACCCCCAGCCCAACACCAACTCCTTCCCTGGTCCCGCTCGTTTTTGAACTCCCGGTCAACGTCGGGCCGTTCAACTTCCCGTCGGATGTCAACCCGCTGACCGGCCTCAAGGTCAGCGACCCCGCCCTGCTCGACCGGCGGCCGCTGGCCATCAAGATCACCAACTACCCGCGCCGGGTCCGGCCGCAGTCCGGGATTTCCATGGCAGACCTGGTTTATGAATACTACATCGAGAATGGGCTGACCCGCTTTATCGCCGTTTTTTACGGCCAGAACGTGGATCGGGTCGGGCCGATCCGCTCCGGCCGGTTTTTTGACGAGCACATCGTACGCATGTACAACGCGATTTTCGCCTTCGCCAGCGCCGACCGGCGAGTGCTGGAACCCTGGCTGGAATCGGACCTGCTGCCTCGCCTGGTGATTCCGCGCCCGGACAACTGCCCGCCCATGTGCCGCGATCAGAGCAATCCAGATTACAACAACCTGTACACCAATACCGAGCAACTGGCGCTCTATGCCATGGCCCACGGTTCGGATAACAACCGGTACGATCTTTCAGGGATGCGATTCCAGAGCCTGACCCCCTGGGGCGGGTCGCCGGCAGATCAGCTCAATATCCGCTATTCCCGGCTGGATTTCAACGCCTGGCAGTACGATCCCGGGAGCGGGCGCTACCTGCGCTACCAGGATATCGCCGATGACAACGGGCAGGGGGAGCAGTATGCCCAGCACTTCGACGGCCTGACCGGCCAGCCAGTAAGCGCGGCCAACGTCGTGGTCCTGATGCTGCCCCACGAAGAGTTTGTCAAGTCCAGCGATACGGAAGTGTTCAAACTGCATCTCCAGGGGGCCGGCCGGGCGTTCGTTTTTCGGGATGGCCAGGCGTGGGAGGCGACGTGGGCGAGGCCGGAAGTTACCTCGCCGCTCCAAATATTCCGAGCCGGCCCAGGGGCGGGAACGCACTTCCCGCTCAAGCCCGGCAACACATTTTTTCAGGTGATCGGCGTGGATTCGGCGGTGCTGCAGAACGACAGCAGCTGGCGTTTCAATTTTGGGCTGCCTTAGCCCTGGCTGTCACACTACCATCAACAGCTGCGCCGCATACAGGCACAGCACTCCCATCAGCAGTCCGATAGCGACCCCGGCAGAGATGTCGATGATGAAGTGCACCCCCATCAGGACTCGCGCCACGGTCACCAGCGGCGCCCACAACGCGACCAGCAGGGCGGCCCAGGGGGGCGCCAATCCAAGGGCGATTACAGCCAGCATGAACGCCCGGGCGGCATGCCCGGAAGGGAACGAATGCGGATCGGTCCGGCGGTAGATGTGCCCCCAGTTGCCCTCGGGCCGCGGCCGCCGGATCAGAAACTTCAAGGAAAGCACGAGCACGGCCGTCACGACGATGGACCCGGCCATGACCAGCGCCACCTGCTTCCCCTGCTGGTTTCCGAAAACCCACAGCAATGCCAGGCCGGCCAGCCAGACCCACGAATCCCCGGAGTGGGCCAGGAAAGCGGCAAGGGAGCGAAGCGGCCCGGGGCGGTGGATCCGCAGCCGGCTGGAGGTCCGCAGATCCCATTCCAACAGGGCGTCCAGATTCATGCCGGCGCCAACCCGGCCAGGTCCTTTTGGAGCAGCTCCAACTGGTAGGGTTTGTCCACGTCCATGCCGATTTCGGGGTAGGGGCAGCGGACGGCGCAGGCGTCCAGCTCCAGGCGCCGGGAAACGCGCTGGACGGTTTCGTCGATCGTGAGCTGGCGGGTCAGCAGTTTGAACAGGGTGCCAAACCCGATGATTGCCGCCTGTTTAAGGATGTTCTTGCGGGCGGCGATCAATTCCTGCCATACGCCCCCGTCGGCGGTCAGCAGGCGCGTGCGAAAGGCAGTCAAGTCGCCTCCGCACACTTCGATGTCTTTGAATTTGGTGTAGGTCCGCCGCGAGCCCGGAAAGCGGTTCTCCATTTCCTGGCGGGAGATGAAGTTGTAGTACACATCGTGCCGGCCGTCGCCGACCTGTTCCGCCATCCAATCGATGATCTGGCCCGTGATGGTGGGGATGTCGGAAGAGACCGAAAAAACGATCTCAGCGCCGGCGTTCTGCGAAAGGATCTTGTGCGCCCCGGCAAAGATATTCTCCAGCATGCTGCCCTGGTTTGGTATAAAGCTGAGCGGCTTGGTGCAGGAGACGCCATTTTCCGGGGATAAGCCGACCACCACCACGCTCCTGATCGACTCGGAATCGCTGAGCGCATCCAGCACCCACTGGACCATCGGGCGGCCGGCGATTTCGAGCAGCGCTTTGGGTCGCCCGCCGGTAAAGGGGTATAGCAGGTCGTTTTCGTCGGGGATCCCCCCCGCGGTTACAATCGCGTCCATCAACCCAGCTCCATGATTTTCGGTTCGAAAGCCAGCTGGTCCAGCAGTTCGTCGTATTCGGCGAACGTCAGTTTGCGGCCTTTGCCGGAAGCGGCGACCAGCGCGGCCTCCATCATGTTGGTGCCGAAAGAGCGCCCTTCGATCACCGGCGTTGCGGTGATCAAATAGCGCACCCCCGCCTCCTTGACCATCGCTACGTCTTTCTCAGTTGTGGTGTTGGTGATCATGATCTTGCCGGCCAGGCGTTCGGGCATGTGGCGCACGACATAATGCCGGTCTCCGGCGATCAGCGTGGCCCATTGGTAGTATTTCTCGAATTTCGGCGCGCGGATTTCCTGCTTTTCTCCAGTCGGATAAATCCAATCGAAAGGCAGCCGGCCGGCAATCGGCATCGCAAGGGCAGCCAGCTTTATCAAACCCTGGGTGCTCCGGATTGGAATGCGGATCCCCAGCCCAAACATCAAATCGCCGAAGATGCATTCGTAGCCCGCGTCCACCAGGCCGGTCGTCATCCCCCAGCGATCGGCGCCCAGAGCGACAAAGGCTTTCCGCCCACCGTTCTTTTCGATGTAGTCCCCGAGTTGGTTCTCCATGAACGGGACCACCCGGTTTTCAAGCGTGATCTTAAGGCCGGTGCCGTCGACCACCGGGGTGCGCTGAATGAAGCGGACCATGGGCCGGACGGAATGCAGCGGGTACCAGCGGTCGTCCACCTGCAGGCCAAGGTCGGCCCCGCCGACGCCAAACGCATCCACTTGTCCGTCCAGCTCCTGGTACAAACGGGCCGCTTTTTCCATGTCCCCATCAGTGCCGATACGCTCGATCTTGACCTTTTCCCCCAGCAGCTCCACCTCGACCGATTTGTTGCGGGTGGAGGATCCGAGGCTGATGCTGACTGCGTGTTTCATTCCATCTCCTCATTAGCCCTTTCCGGCAGTCGGTTCTCGGGCCAGCCTGGCGGGCTTCCCCTGGCCTGCCGGCGCCGCGTTTTCGTGCCGGATGGTTCCGAGGGGAAGTATACCCCTGAAAAGGATGGGGCGGGAGCGTCCCACGCGCTCCCCGAAATGCGCTAACACACAAACAGTAAAAAATCTAGCTAAAAATTAACTTAAGCAAGATAATTAGTAATAAGAAATTGGGTGGATGGAGTCGTTGGCGGTGCACCGTGATGTGAGATCCGGCCGTCCCGCCAGGTCAATGGGATATAATCCAATCGTTTTCCAAAACACGGTTTTCAGGAGGCAGTCTGTGGCGTTACCCAAATGCGCATACTTCAAAGGGAAAATTGTGCCGTACGAACAGGCCAAGATCGGCGTCATGACCCATGCACTGAATTACGGAACGGCGGTCTTTGGCGGCCTGCGAGCCTACTGGAACCAGGACGAAGAGCAGCTGTTCCTTTTCAGGCCCGGGGACCACTTCCGGCGCTTTTTAGGTTCTGCCAAGATCATGTTCATGGACCTGGAGCAGACACCCGAAAGCCTGGTGGCGCTGACGATCGATCTCCTGCGCCAGGAAAACCTCAGGCAGGACCTCTACATCCGTCCGCTGGCCTACAAAGCCGACGAAGGGATCGGGGTTAAGCTGCATGGCCTGACCGACGAACTGACCATCTTTGCCGTGCCTTTCGACAAATACGTTTCGAACGATACCGGCGCCCACGTGACGATTTCCTCCTGGCGCCGCCTGGACGATAATGTCATCCCCGCGCGCGGCAAGATCAGCGGGGCATACGCCAATTCGGCGCTGATCAAATCCGATGCTCTGCTGGCCGGCTTCGACGAAGCCCTGGTCCTGACCGACCAGGGGCACATCTCCGAAGGCAGCGCCATGAACATTTTCATGGTCCGCGACGGCCGGCTGATCACCCCGCCGGTGACGGAGAATATCCTGGAGGGGATCACGCGCGCCAGCATCATCCAGCTGGCCGCCGAAGCCCTGGGGCTTACGGTCGAAGAGCGTCCGATCGATCGGACAGAGGTCTTCCTGTGCGAGGAGCTGTTCATGACCGGGACGGCCGCCCAGGTGACCGCTGTGACCAGGGTGGACCACCGCCCGGTGGAGGAAGGGGTCATGGGGCCGATCACCCTCCGGCTGCGCGAGTTGTTTCAGGATATCGTGCGCGGCCGGCGTCCGGAATTCCGCTCCTGGAACGTGGGCGTCTACTAACCTTGCCTTAGGCAGCCATGCAGCTGCCAAAACGCGGCAGATCGCCCCGGAAATTGCCGGCCGCAACGATGGTAAGATTGTCCCGTGGCTGAAAACGAGCTCGCCAACGAATTGGAAGACCAGGGCGCCTCGCCGCAGTGGGGCCCGACGGTCAAGCTGGTCGTCGGGCTGACCTTTGTGGCGGTCATCGCCGCGTTCCTAATCCAGTTCAAAAACATCATCGGGCCGCTGCTTCTGGCCCTGATTCTGGCCTATGTGCTGCACCCGCTCCTGGCATTCATCAGCAGCAAAACGCGGCTTTCCTGGCGCGCCTCGGTCAACATCCTTTACCTGATCATCATCGTCGTCCTGATCGCCCTGCTGACCGCAACCGGAGTGGCCGCCGTGCAGCAGGCCCAAAACCTTTTCCGCACCGTCGATGGCGTGGTGCAGGATCTGCCCGAAATCGTCGCCGACCTCTCCACCCAGGTGTTCAACGTGGGCCCTTACCAGCTGGACATGGGGCAGCTCCTGGGGCAGTACGATCTGGAACGCCTGCTCAACCAGCTGCTGGACATCCTCCAGCCCCTGTTGGGCCAGGCCGGCAATCTGATCCGCACCCTGGCGACTTCCACCCTTTCCGGGTTGGGCTGGATGTTCTTCATCCTGCTGATCTCGTATTTCACGCTTTCCGACGCCGAGAAGGTGCCGGATGTCATGTCCGGGCTGCTGACCAGCATCGAGATCCCCGGTTACCGGGAGGATCTGCGCAAGCTGAGTTTTTACCTCGGGCGGATCTGGAACGCTTTTATGCGCGGGCAGCTGATCCTGTTCTTGATCACCGTGCTGACCGCCCTGATCGTCCTGAGCATGCTGGGGGTCCGTAACTCCCTGGTGCTGGCTTTAATCGCTGGTGTGGCGCGATTCGTCCCCTATATCGGCCCTTTCATCACCTGGACAATAACGGCTACGGTCACGATCTTCCAGCCGACCAATTACTTTGGGCTGGAGGCATTTCCGTACACCCTGCTGGTCGTTGGCATGCTGATCCTGCTCGACCAGATCTTCGACAACCTGGTCACGCCGCGGCTGTACGGCCAGACACTTGGGGTACATCCCGCGGCTGTGCTGGTGGCGGCGATCGTGGCCGCCAATCTGATTGGATTCATCGGCCTGCTGTTGGCCGCACCGGTGCTGGCGACTTTGATGCTGGTGGGCAGATACGTCTCCCGGAAAATGACCGACCGGGACCCATGGCCTGAATGGGAATTACAGGAAGGCAAGGAGCCGGTCTACCAGGGGATCCTGCAGCGCGCCAGCCAGTGGCTGAAAAACCGTTTCCGCGGGAGGAAAAAAGATGAGCAACCCGAATTCTGAAGTTAAGACTTCAACCCTGTCCGAGACTGCGAACTTCATCATCTGGCAGGCCGAGGAGCCGGATGGGGAGATCACCTACCATCTGGAGCTCAACAACCTGACCGTTCATTTTTTCCGCGAAGAGTGGGAGGAATTTCAGCAGCTGGTCCGCCAGCTGAAGCGCTGATCGGGCGATCAGGGGTACGGGTTGACTGTCGGGCCTGGAGGCGGGTAGCCGCCGCCGATCGGCGTGGCTCCAGGGGTGGGAGTCGCCTGGCCAGGGATCGGGGTTGGAGTGGGGCCCTGGTCCGGGCTCTGGGTCCGGAAAGGCGTGGGGGATACCGCCAGGGTGGGCAGGAAATCTGCATCGTTCTCCAGCCGGTCGCTGGTGATGCGTGCCACATAATCGATCGCCCCGCGGCACCCCAGCGTAAACCGGGAGGACACCGAGGTCCAGTTCAGGCTCCGTTGCGCCCAGGCGGAGTTCAGCGCTACTGCCAGGCAGTGCGGCCCGGCGTTGTAGCTTGAAAGCGTGTAGCGCCACAAATCTTCGTATGAACTGACCTCGCCCGGCATTTCCCCGGTGATATCCGAAACAATGAAGGCCACCTGCGAACAGTGCCCCAGCAGCGTCTGCGCGAAAACGTTCACGGTGCTCTGGGCGTGGGCCAGGTCGATCCCCAGCGGGCAGTTCGGGCAGTTGGCGTCGGTCTGCGAGGCCAGTGCGCCCCGCAGCAGGGCCTGGTTTTCCTCCCCGATTTTGAGATATCCCTGGGCGCAGGTGTCCGCGTGCAGGACCAGGGGGCAGAATTGGTCGAAGAATTCCAGATTCCACAGGAAAGGCGTGTCCGCGCCCTGCGAGGTCAGCTGGCCCAATCCATATTCGCGCTGGTTTTCCAGGGCGGGCCAGAACTGGCTTTCCTGGGCAAACAGGTTTTTCAGGAGCTGTGCCGGGATGTTGTTTGCGAGTGCGACCTCAAATATCGTCCGGTCGAATTGGTCCTGCCAGTCGTTGACGATGCTTCGGGCGGCCTCCACGCCGCACTGGGAAGCGGCCCCGTTGGCCAGTAACCCGCTGTTTACACAGCTGCTCGCATCGATCGCCCCGCTGCGGATCAGCTCAGCCGCCAGGTAAACGAAAGGGGTGTCTGAAGCCAGGCCGGTGTGATCTTCCGGAGTGGTCAGCCAGTGGGGCAGCGTGCCGATGGGTGGGAACGCCTCCCAGGTGGCGGCACAGCTGCTGAAGGCCTCTCCGAGCCACTGGCTGCTGATGATGTCCACCAGCCAGCGCCCCTCGCCCGGCTCGGTGGGCACCCCGGCGTCCACCACGCGGATGCGGGCCGTGAAATGCTCGCTTTCATCCCCAAAGGAAGATTTCGCCCAGAACTCGAACTCGCTGCCGTTTCGGGAGGTGGGCCGCAGTGGAAGTTCGCAGCGGCTGCTGGTGCATTCCAGCGGCGCTCCATCGATCAGCAGATGGACGGTCGTGATCCGTTCGTTCGGAAGCGGCTCCTCAGCCTCCAGCACCAGCGTGGGGATATCCCGGCAACCGTTGAACTCCAGGGTCGGGCTGCAGCCGATCAGGCTGAGCCAGATGACCGGCACAGGCAGCTCGATGATCACTTTCTTTTCTGCCGCCCTGGACCCGGCCAAAAATAGATACAACCCCGGACATGCACTTGGGCTTTCCCCCGGATCCAGCTGGCAGGCGGACGTCGCCAGCCACTCAGAGTACACTTCCTCGCCGCACTGGGTCAGGACCTCCAGGTTGGTCGGGTTGCCTTCATGCTCGATCCCGATTGCACATACAATCTCGTTATCCCGCCAGCGCGCCAGCCACCACTGGTACTGGTTGACTGTCACCAGGATCTCGGTCTTTCTCGCCGGAGAATCTTGTTCTGCGGTTGCTCCTTCGTGAATGAGGAGGGCGCTGCCAAAGCCCGCGACCAGCAACAGCGATCCAAGCAGGACCGCTTTCAGCATGTTTTGCATGGTTGCGCTAGGATACCATGCTTTCCACACCTCCGAGTCCGATTCCTGGACGCCGGTGTCGCCCGGTAATGATTGCAGGCTGCCACTTGATTGCCACCTTCCTGTCTTGCTGACCTCAGACGCGCATGATAGACTTGGTACCGGAAAAAATCCGTATGTCTGCCCGAATCCTGCTGATCACACTCAACGATGGTTTTGGAGAGTTGCTGCGCCAGGCGCTGATCGACCACGGCGGCCACGAGGTCTTGCTGGTGGAGAGCGGAGTCAAAGCGCTTCAAAAAGCCCAGTCTGCGCGCTTTGCGATGACTGTCCTGGACTGCCAGGTGGATGATGTCCCACCCGGGGAGATCGCCAATGCCCTCCTGGAATGGCAACCCGAGATGCGTTTCATTGCCGTTCCCCCGGACAACAACCCCGCCCACCTGCGCCTGTCCGGTTTTTCCCCCCACGCGTTTCTCACCAAACCGTTTTACATGCCGGACATGTTGAAAATCGTGGACAAGGTGCTGTCCGGAGGCCGGGTGAATGTGGAAGAGCTGGCCGTCCCAGCGCAAGCGGCAGAACCGGATCCACCCGCTGAGGAGCCTTTGCCCCTGGAATCCGAAGCCGGAACCGAACCGGAACCTGCATTTCCTTGGCTCAGTGACCTGGACATCGCCGCCCAACACCTGGCCCGCCTGTCTCTGGAGAGTTCGGCCAAGGCGGCCCTGATCGCCCGAGGAGACCAGCTTTTTGCCTACGCAGGGGAATTCCCCCAGCCCAGGGCCACCGAGCTTGCCGAGACGGTCGGGCAGCAGTGGAACCGCCGCCGGGGGAGCGACCTGGCCCAGTTTGTGAAACTGGATGACGGCCTGGAATACATGATGTACGCCACCCACCTGGTGGACGACCTCGTTCTGGCGCTGATTTTCGATGCCAAAATGCCGTTCAGTAAAATTCGGAATCAGGCCAACCGGCTGGCCCAGGCGCTTTCCAGCGACCAGGACGGCAAAACCCCGGGGGATGCAGCCCCCGTCGGCCCTGCCGGGAGACGGTCCTCCACCCCTGAGCTACCGGATGACTGGGTCACGGCGGAGGCTGAAAAAGACAACCCGGTTGGGATAACGGACACACAGGAAATCCTGGTTCAGCCTGCAGGCCTGGAACTGGAACTGCAGGACCTTCCGGTGGAAGCGGATCCCGAGGAGGCCCTGGACTGGCTTCCCAGGCAGCTGACGGAAGACGCCGCGCGGTTGCTCGATGACCAGTCCGAAGAAATGCCGCCTTTCGACATCCCCTCCGATTGGCAACCGACAAAAGGGGATGCGGGTGGCGCCCGATCCTTCCTGGAAAAGCTGCTGGAGGATCCACTGCCTGCGGCGAAGTTCCCATACGAAGAGGAGATCGCTACGCCGTCCTCACTGGAAATGACCCAGCCGTCATGGCTGCCCGACCCGGAAGAAAAACCCCCTCGGCAGCCGTATTTCCCATCCCCCGATTCGATGGCCGAAACCAGACCGACCCCCGTCCCTTCGCATGACCACGCACAGGTTCAGCGCCTTGAGCCCGAATCCGCCTCGTTTTTCCACGCCACTTACGCCTGCGTGCTGGTCCCCCGGCTGCCGCAGCATCACCTGGTCCGCGACCTGGCAAAGATGCTGGAGGAATGGATGCCCCAGATCTGCGTCTCCTTTGATTGGCGCATCGAGCAGCTGGCGATCCGGCCGGATTATATGCAGTGGATGGTGCGGGTCCATTCCGCCACGGCCCCGCGCTACATGATGCAGATCGTCGCCAAGATCACGTCCGATAAGATCTTTTTCAACCTCCCCCGGCTGGCGGACGAAAACCCGTCCGGGGAGTTTTGGGCCCCGGGCTGGCTCTTGATCAGCGGTGACAAAATGCCGCCGCCAAAGATGGTCCAGGAATTCATTCAAAACACCCGCAAGCGGCAGGGGCTGGATTAGCCTGCGCCTGACCACTGCGGCCCCCCTCCAGTTCTCCCACCTTCTTCCATTATAATTTAGCACCGACTGCTTCCGGCCCGGCTGCGTCCCGCCGGCAGTCCTCCCGTTCCCGCCGGGTTTGGGAGCGGCCGACAATTACCGGAAAAGCCGCACCGGAAACGAATCTTCTTGCCGCCCGCCGCGGGCCCCGAATCCGCCCAACGGAACAGCCCGAAGGATATCTCTGCGCCATGCCCGAAACGCTCTATTTAATCGACGGCCATGCCCTGGCCTACCGCACATATTTCGCCCTGACCGCAGGCGGGAGCAACACTGCCCGCTGGCGCACCAGCCAGGGAGAGCCCACAGCCGGCACCTTCGGCTTTGCCAGCGTCCTGCTCCGATACCTGGAGCAGGACCGGCCGGATTACCTGATGGTCGCTTTCGATGTCGGCAAAACTTTCCGGGACGAGCTGTTCGAGGAGTACAAGGGCACACGGGAAAAGATGCCCGAGGACCTGCGCGTGCAGATCGAGCGCATCCGCCAGCTGGTGGATACGTTTAACATCCCGCGACTGGAAAAAGAAGGGTACGAGGCGGACGATGTGCTCGGCAGCATCGCAAAAAAAGCGGCTGCCGGCGGACTGGGCGTCAAGATCATCACTGGGGACCGGGATCTGCTGCAGCTGGTCGACGACCGGATCATCGTCACACTGCCCGAAGGCCGTTCCCTGGCCGAGGCCCGCGACTACAGCGCTTCCGATGTCATGGAGAAAATGGGCGTCCGGCCGGACCAGATCGTCGATTACAAAGCTCTGGAAGGCGACACCTCGGATAATATCCCCGGGGTGCGTGGGGTGGGCAAAAAAACCGCCGAAAAATTGCTGGCGGAGTACGGGACCCTGGATGAGATCTACAATCACCTGGAAGATATCGGCGGCAGTATCGCCTCAAAACTGGAGCGCGAACGGGATAAAGCCTACCTCTCCCAAAAATTGGCCCGCATCGTCACCGACCTCGATCTGCCACTGGACCTGGAAAAGGCGCGCGTCCAAAACTTTGATCCGGCGCCCGTGCAGGAACTGTTCCGCGAGCTGGAATTCCGCTCGCTGACCAACCGCCTGAATGAATTGACCCGCGCTTTCGAACAGGGGAGCGGCGGGGCCGCCCGGGGCCAGCAGCTGTCCATGTTCGCCGCCCCGGAGCCGGCGGAGACCCCCGGAGACCCGCCAGCCGCCGTGCCCGATATTGATATCGAGGTGGTCGATACGGCTGAAAAACTGGATGCCCTGGTGGCCGATCTGGCTGCGGCGGAGGTGATCGCTTTTGACACCGAGACCACATCCACGGACAAAATCGCGGCTGAACTGGTCGGGATCTCCCTCTCGGTTCGACCGGGGTCCGGGTATTACATTCCCGTCGGTCACGACCAGGGCCGGCAGCTCCCGCTGGAGAGCGTGATCGAAGCCCTGCGCCCGGCGATGACCGATCCGGGCGTGCCAAAAATCGCCCACAACATGAAATACGACTACATCATGCTGGCCCGCTACGGTATCCGGGTGCATCCGATCGGCTTCGATACCATGATCGCCGAGTGGCTGAGGGATCCCGGCTCGCGCAACCTGGGCTTGAAAAAACTTGCCTGGGTCCGTTTGGACAGCGAGATGACGGAGATCAAAGATTTGATCGGCAGCGGGAAAAAGCAGATCACGATGGCGCAGGTCCCGATCGCCCGGGCAGCCGCCTACGCTTCCGATGACGCCGAAGTGGTGCTGCGCCTGCTGCCCCTGCTGGAGGCCGACGTCCGGGAGGTGCATGCCGAAAAGCTGCTGCGGGAGATCGAGCTGCCGCTGGTCCCGGTCCTTGCGGATATGGAAATGGCCGGCATCGGGCTGGACGTGGACTTCCTGCGTGGCATGTCGGACGAGCTTGCCACCCGGCTGGCCGAGTTGGAGACGAACGTGTTCGGTGCGGTTGGGGAGCCCTTCAACCTCAACTCCACCCAGCAGCTTTCGGACGCACTGTTCAACAAACTCCAGATCCCCCCGCCGGGGGGGACGCGCAAAACCGCCAGCGGTTTCTACTCCACCGCGGTTGACGTACTGGAAGCGCTGCAGGACGATTACGAAGTAGTCGGCTGGATCATGACCTACCGCGAAGTGGCCAAACTGAAATCGACCTATGTCGACGCTTTGCCGGGGCAGGTCAACCCGGGAAGCGGTCGTGTCCACACGTCGTACAGCCAGACCGGGTCCGTGACAGGCCGGATCGCCTCCAGCGACCCCAACCTGCAGAACATCCCGATCCGCACCGAGATGGGCCGCCGCATACGACGCGCGTTCGTGGCCGATCCCGGAAACGTCCTCCTGGCGGTGGACTATTCCCAGGTCGAGCTGCGCATCGCCGCGCATATGTCCGAGGATGCGGCCATGATCGCCGCCTTCAAGGACGGGCAGGACATTCATGCCGCAACGGCCGCGGCGATTTACAACCTGCCGCTGTCCGAGGTCGACCGCTCTCAGCGCCGGCACGCCAAGGCGATCAATTTCGGCTTGATCTACGGGATGAGCCCTTTCGGCCTGACCCGGACCACCGATCTGACCCTGGCGGAGGCGGAGGATTTCGTCGAGGCTTATTTTCAGCGTTTCCCGGGGGTCAAGCGCTATCTGGACGGCATGCGGCGCACCGCTGCCGAGCAGGGCTACGTGGAGACCCTGCTGGGAAGGCGGCGATATTTCCCGGTGCTCAAAACGGGGACGAACGCCGTGCAGCGCGCCCGCGCAGAGCGTGAAGCGATCAACGCGCCCATTCAGGGGACCGCTGCGGATATTATGAAGATTGCCATGCTGGCGATCCCTCCGGCGCTGGGGAAGGCCGGGCTTTCCGCCCGTATGCTGCTCCAGGTGCACGATGAGCTGGTTTTTGAGTGCCCCCAGGAGGAAGCTGAGGAGACCAGCGCCCTCGTCCGCCGAATCATGGAATCGGCTTTTCGGCTCAAAGTGCCGCTTTCGACCGAAGCCAAGGCCGGAAGTGATTGGTATGAGATGTCCCCCCTAAGAGGGAGCGAAGGATAGCTGTTTTCGTTATAATCAATCAGTTCTTTATCCCAAAAGGATTTATCAGGCCGTGGTGATCCACGGACTTGAGCGGTGCAGGTAGAAAGATGCCAGGCGATCAAGAGCGTTACAAACAATATATCAGCATGGGTCACACATATGCGTGGGATCTGGATTGGGAACAGGCGGTGGAGCAGTACCGGCTTGCCCTGGAGGAGTTCCCCGAAAGCATCCAGGCCATCTCCAGCTTGGCTGCGGCTTATTTCGAGTTGGGCCAGCTGGATCACGCCCTGAAATCCTACCGCCAGGTCGCTGAAAAAAAACCGGATGACCCGCTGGTCCTTGAAAAAATCGCCCAGATCCTGGAATTGCAGGGGCAGCGCAAAGCAGGCGCCGAAGTGGCCCTGCTGGCCGCCGAACTGCACCTCAAAAGCCAAGACATGAGCAAGGCGCTGGAAAACTGGACCCGGACGATCAGCCTGGATCCGGGCAACCTGCGCGCCCGCTCCCGCCTGGCACTGACGTACGAGCGCCAGAAGCAGTTAAACCAGGCTGTCACCCACTATTTGATCGTCGCCAGCCTGCTTCAGCACGGCGGGAACAAGGAACGGGCCATTGAGGTCGTGCAGCACGCCCTCAAGCTGGATCCGAACAACTCCGAAGCCAACCAGGCGCTGGGGCTGCTGCGCGCCAACCAGAGCCTTCCCCGGCCGCAGGACCGCCCTCCCAGGCGGGATGCGCTGCCTGCCGGAAAAAAGACCAGGCTGCCGGAGCTCGAAACGACCGAGGAGCAGCCAGAAAACCGTTATGACCCGGTCGAAGAGGCGGAGCGCAGGGCGCTGTCGGTGCTGGCTGAATTGATGTTCGAACAAGCCGACGCCAGCGAAAATGGGCGCGCCGGCCGCACGATCCAGACCATCGCCCAGGGGACCGGGCCGCTCAATCGCATGCAGGCCGAACGCACGCGCATTATGCTGCATCTCAGCCAGGCCGTGGACCTGCAGTCGCGCGGTCACGGGCGCCAGGCGATCGAGGAACTGGAACGTGCCGTAGAGGCCGGGCTGGACCAGTCCGCGGTCTTTTTTGATATCGGCTTGTTGAAATATCAGAATGGCAACCTGGAGGGCGCACTGCCCCACCTGGTCACTGCGGTGAAACATCCCGAATTCACGCTGGCCTCGCGTTTGCTGAGGGGAAAGATTTACCAAAAACTGGAGCGCCACCGGGAAAGCGTGGTCGAGTACCTGGAAGCCCTGCGCTGGGCGGATTCGAGCGTGGTGCATTCGGAAAGGTCCGCTGCACTGCGGCAGGTCTATGAAAATATCATCGCCTCTTATCCCCGTGAAGGGGACCCCCAGGCGTATCAGAAGCTGTCCAAATCGATCGTCGACCTGGTCTGGCGTAAGGACTGGCGAGACAAGATCCGCCAGGCACGCCAGCAGCTGGCTCAGCAGCCGCCCGAACTGCCGCCGCTGCCGCTGGTCGAGCTGCTGACCGAAACGGAAAACACACTGATCGTCGAGATGCTCGGACGCATCCACCAGCTTGCCCGGGAAGGGCGCTACCGCATGGCGATGGAAGAGGCATTTCTGGCCATCGATATCTCTCCGACCTACCTGCCGCTGCACTCTTTCATGGGCGAAATTCTGATGCAGCAGGACCGGATCCCGGAAGCGATTTCCAAGTTCAATACGGTCGCCCGGGCGTACAGCGCTCGCGGGGAGGCCAACCGTTCGGTCGAGCTTTTCCGCAGGATCACCCGCCTGGCCCCCTTGAATCTTTCCGCCCGCCAGCGGCTGATCGAACAACTGACCGCCTCTGGCCTGACGGAGGAGACCATTCAGGAGTATCTGGATTTGGGGGATGTTTACTATCGGCTGGCCGAATTGGACAAAGCCCGCGATACGTACCAGCGGGCGCTCAATCTGGCCCAGCAGTCGGAGGTGTCCAATGACTGGACGGTCGAGATCCTGCACCACCTGGCGGATATCGACATCCAGCGTCTCGACTGGCCGCGCGCATTGCGTATCTTTGAGCAAATCGCCCGCATCAAGCCGGGGGACAAAAAATCAGCCATGGGCCTGGTCGACCTGAACCTGCGCCTGGCGGACGACACGGCCGCCATGGCCTCCATGGGCAACTACATCGCCTTTTTGAATCGCGATAGCCGGCAGCACGAAGCCCTCGAATCGCTGGAGGAGCTGCTCAATAACAACCCCGATCAGCTGGCCATCAAGCGCTCGCTGGCCGAACAGTACCAGCTGGTTGGCAACCGGGAAAAAGCGATCGAGGCCTGGGAAGAGGTCGGCGAGGCGATGGCCGAGGCCCGGAATATCCAGGGGGCGATCCAGGCCTATGAAGCGATCCTATCTCTGAACCCAGGCAACCGCAGCGAATACGAACAAAAACTGGCGCTTTACCGGGATTCGTAAATTTCGGTCAGGGGACGAGCCGGAATGAGGTCCGAGCCTGGCTTTCCATTCCCTGGACGCGCGTGATGACCTGGACGTACACCAGCCCGGTTTGGCTCTGCAATCCGGTCAGCGGGAGGAGGGATTCGGCGAACCCTGCGGCGTTGGTCTGTCCTGAATCGGCGGCGTTCTGGCCGGAGGGAAAGTTGACCATCACCTCAAACGAAGCGTTGGGGATCGGATTGAAATTCTGATCTTGCAGGATGATGTAAAGCCGCTGTTCGCCATCC
Source organism: Anaerolineales bacterium (assembly GCA_041632295.1). GTDB lineage: Bacteria > Chloroflexota > Anaerolineae > Anaerolineales > JABWBV01 > DATDOR01. The sequence goes on from JBFKII010000015.1 coordinate 18,820, forward strand.
TGGCGGGCGGTGGCGAATTCAGTAAAAACATGTGCGCGCAGATCTGTGATCTCCAGGATAGCCGAGTCCGAAACCGGCCAGAGCAGTTCGGGGTCTTCTCCCTGGCGTTCGAACAATAACCGCCCCAGATGGGCCAGGCGGATCTCCAGCCTGGTATCCTCCGAGTCGGGATACCAATCCAGGCGGGCGTTCTCAAAATACTGGACACTGCGCTCCCCCATTATTTCCACCTCCGAAATCGGCACGCCAAATTGGGCTTCACCGCCATTTCCATTGAAAAAGTCCAGGAAAGACGTGCACACTTGGAATCCGTTTCCAAAGGAGCGGCAGCCCCCGGTGCTGCGGGACCGTTCGGCGAGCGGATTTCCGGGTCGGTAAAGCTCGGATCCGACGGGGGTCAGGGTCACCGGCTGTCCGGGCGCTTTTTCGAAGCGTGCCCGCTGGAAATACTGCAGCTGCGTGCCTTCTTCATTGAAGAAGGATTCGGTGATCGGAAAACCGTAAATGAACTCCGGGTTGGGATTCGCACGGTAGAAGTTGAGGAATTCCCCCTCCACCGTATGCCCGGTTTGGGGAAAATATTCAAACAGGGGAGCCTGGGTGCGGGCGGGATGGTCGGTCAGGAAAATGAGGGCGCTGAACGTGAGCAGCAGTGTGCAGGTTCGCCAGAACATCCGCATAATGCGAATTATAACAATGAACCCGTGAGGTCCGCTGTAGATGCGAGCACCCAATCCGCCCCCAGCCGGACCAGCTCCTCCTGCTGCCCCAGCCCACAGAGGACCCCGACGGTCTGCATGCCGGCGGCTTTCCCTGCCCGGATGTCCACGCTGGTGTCCCCCACCATCAGGCAGCGCTCCGGCGGGACGCCCATCCTGTCGGCGGCCCACAACAGGGGATCGGGCTGTGGTTTGGTGCGGGGGGTGGTTTGCGCGCTGGCGATGCAATCGAAATAGCGGGCCAGGTCAAAGGCTTCCAGGAAGGCCATCGTCCCGCGTTCCGGCCGGGCTGAGACGACTGCCATTTGAAAATGCGGGCGCAGGCTGGCCAGCATCTCCCGGACTCCGGGGATGAGCAGGAAATGGTCTTCCTTGCGGCTCAGGCCGATGCGGTACAGCCATTCGGCAAAAGCGGCGATTTCGTCGTCGATTCCGAGCCAATCCGGCAGGCTGTAGATATGGTTGGCCGGCGTTTCGAGCAGCATGACCAGCCGCCGTGAAAAAGCGACCGGGTCGCGGTTGGGCAGCGCGAATCGGACAGGCCGAAGAAACCGCGTGAATTTGACCACGTATTCGTCGTCCGTGTCACGCAGGGTGCCGTCGATATCAAAGCAGATGCCTTCAATGATGTCCTTTTGAATTGCCATTTTCTCGGTCGCGGGTCCAGGCCTTCACCCGGGTTGTTTTTTCAGCAGGGCTAAGGAGCCCGGACAGCAGCCAGGATCGCCTCGGCCTGGACCCGATCGGGAGCGGAAATCCAAAACGAACGCAGGCCATCGAGCAGAAAAATCACACTTTCGCCCGGGATCTCCCAGCGGATGAACTCGCCTTCTTCCAGGCTGCGGACCCCGTAGCGGGCGTCAGCATAGGCTTCAAATGCCCCGGCAAATTCGACCGCGTCCTCCTGGGTGTCCCATACCGTTTGCAGGGCCATGGCCATCTGCCCGGATTCGGGGGAGAGCAGCACATTGTACCGGTCCCCACCCCAGCCTTCGGCGGCCTGTGCGGCCTCCGTTTCCGCCACGCGGGCCTGGGGGTCATGCCCGAAAGCCAGTATCAAATAGGTGTACCATTCGCCCATGCTGTTGTCATCGAACAGCTCCCAGTCGGGTCCCAGCACAGCGGCCAGGTCGGGCAGCCGCACATCCACGGGGGCTTCCTGTGGATATTTTCCGGGATGCAGGATCTGCTCGGTGGTCACCGGCGGGTTGGCAAAGGCGGCGTCCAGGGCCGCCCAGCCGCCCTCGTCATAGAGCGCCTGCGCAAACTGGTAGCCATATTCGTAAGGAAAAATAAAGTCTTCCTGCATGAAAGCCGGCGCGCTGTCGAGGATGGGGCTGTCGAACGTATTGAAAAAATCGAGGATCTCCTGGCGGTCCCGGTTGGAGGCATAGCCCAGTAGCCACTCCAGCTCGAGCAGAGTCGCTTCCCCTTCGATCAGCGAAAGCACCGCTGTACAGCGCTCCGCCTCCGTTTCGCAGCTTTCATCGTTGAAATTGAGACCTTTTTCGAAATCGAAGTTCTGGTCCTGCAAGGCATGCATGTATTCGTGGGCATACGTGATCTTTTCCGGACCAAAAAAACCATCGCCCTGGACGATCACCATTTCTTTGGTTTCGTTGTCGTAAAACCCTGCGATCTGTTCGCTGTAGAGATCGGTATAGAAACCGATCAGGTCAAAATCTGGATCCAGGAGCCCAAACAATGCCAGCACCCGGGCGTCCTCGCGGGCCTCTTCCTCCGAATAATCGGCGAAAAAATCGTTGACCACCCGCTCGCGCAGGTCCTGTGCGGAGTAAAGTGTCCGGGTAAAGGTCCCGCGCGGCTCGAGACCGCGAATCTGGATCACCTGCATCTGGATAGCATCCATCTGGGATTCGATTTCGGCGGGGATGGCCCCGGCTGGGGAAGTGTCCGTGCCGCCACCGGCATCCGGAGGTGATATGAGCGGTGCCTGGGTGGCCGGCGCAGCGCTTAATTCTGGCGATGCGCTGACAAAAAAACCGACCACGCCGGCGGCCACGCATAGGCCTGCGCACAGGCAGAGAAGCAGCAGGGCGATGATCAGGAGGGAGCTTTGGTTGGATTTCATAAGTTTTCCGGCGGCTTTTCAGATTCGTCAGGCGGGGTTGACCGCCCGGGCTGTGCCGCCAACGGCAGGATTTTACCGGGGATCGCGGGGGGAGGCAAACTCCGTTTTTTGGTGCTCTTCACTCGACCCCATTTTTAAGATAGGATTGAGGGCATGAGCCTGAGAAATACCCGCCTGCCCGCACTGGTGGCCGGAGACGTGGCCAGCCTGATCGCCGTCACGCTGATCGGCTTCACGTTCCACGAATCGCTCGACTCCAGCCGCCTGTACCGCATGCTGGCGACTTTTTTGCCGCTGACCCTGAGCTGGTTCCTGGTCGGCGCCCATGTCGGGGTGTTTGACATGGATCGAGTGTTTCGAACGCGCCAGCTCTGGCGCCCGGTTTGGACCATGGTTCTGGCCGCACCGCTGGCGGGCCTGCTGCGCGCCGTGATGCTGGGCGCCCCTGCCATCGTCCCGGTTTTCGTTTTGGTGCTGGCTGCGGTCGGCGCGGCCGGGATGCTGGTGTGGCGGGCGGTCTTTCTGTTCTGGCATTTGCGCCGCTCGCAGGTGGCTGCGAGCCCGTAGCGGAGACCCGGGATGGACGAAGAGACCCTTGTCGAATACGCCCAGGAAGGGGACCTGACAGCCTTCAACCGGCTTGTCCTGGCGTACCAGGACATCGCCTACAACGTGGCCTACCGGATCATGGGGGATCACGCTGCCGCGGAAGACTCGGCCCAGGTCGCATTTATCAAGGCGTATCGAAAACTGGACACCTTCAAGGGAGGCTCATTCAAAGTCTGGCTGATCCGGATTGTGACCAACACCTGCTACGATGAGATCCGCAAGTCCAAGCGCCGGCCGACCACTCCGCTACAGCCGCTCAACGAATATGATGAGGAATACGACTCGCCCAGATGGATGACCGATCCGGGAGAGCTTCCCGAGGAGGCGGTCGTGCGCGAGGAAATGAGCCGGGCCATCCAGGAATGCCTGGACCGCTTGAAGAACAACGCCCGGACGGTCGTGGTCTTGGTGGATGTCCAGGGAATGGATTATGCCGAGGCGGCCGAGATCATCCGCAAGCCGCTGGGCACGGTGAAAAGCCGCCTGGCGCGCGCCCGGAAGGGCATGCAGGACTGCCTGCAGGGATATGGGGAACTTTTACCGTCGATTTATCGTTTAGAACCTGAAAAATCATGAACCCCAATTTATCCACCCGCGATTTTGAATCCCTGTCGGCTTACCTGGATGGGCAGCTCCCCGAGCGGGAGAAAGCCCGGTTGGAAGCGCGCCTGGACCAAGACACCGGATTGCAGCAGGCCCTGCAATCCTTGGAACGGACCCGCCGGACGCTGCGAGCCGCGCCACGACTGCGAGCGCCTCGAAATTTCACGCTGACCCCTGAGATGGTGCAGTCGCGCAGCCCGCGATTTTTGCCGGCCGTCCGCTTCGCCTTTGCGCTGGCCACCCTGATGTTTGTCCTTTCACTGGCCGGCAATTATGCCTTTGCGCCGCTCGCACAGCCGTCGACGGCGGCCATGCCAGCGGAAACGTTCGATATGGAAGAAGCACCGCAGACTCTGCAGCTTGAAGCCCAGGAGGAGCCCCTGGCCGTGGAGGAAATGGTGGAGGAAATGGTGGAGGAGATGAGTCCGGGAGAGGGGGAAGTGCCAGCCGAGGCGGAAGCCGCAGCGGCAGCAGAGGAGCCGGTTGAGAGCCTGGCCGAGGATTCCAGCCGTTCTGGGGAAGCCATGGATGCGGCCGGGGAAAGCGCCCCGGCGGAGCAGGCCCCGGTTGAGGGTACCCCGACTTTGAAGCAGCAGCCTACCAGCCTGCCAGAACCGGGAACGGAACCGGTCGAAGCGCAGCCTGCCGCGAACCCGTGGATAGTGGCGGCGGCCGTATCCGGGCTGGTCGCTGTGTCCACGGGCGCGTACCTGTTTTTCCGCAGGCGGTCCGCCTGAAAGCAGCACGAAATCCTGATTGGTTTGATCGCCGCCCGCAAGGGCGGTTTCTTTTTTGTTATCGAATCGTGTATGGTAAACTTTTTTTAATCTATCGAGGAGGAATTCGGATGCATTCGAAATTATTGCGCCCATTTTATTGGATGGCGGTTTTTGCGCTGCTGATCGGTATGGCCTGCAACCTCGGGGGCAGCGCGGAGCCGACCACCGTCCCCCCGCCCACCAACGCACCGCAGCAGGCTCTGCCTACGGACCCGCCAGAGCCGACGCTGCCGCCCCCGCCGACGGATACCCCGCTGCCCCCACCGACGGCAGCGCCGACCGCGACCCAGCCCCCAACCGATGTTCCGGAGCCGACCGAGGAACCGCTCGCCGATGCGCCGGCCTATTACATCGAGGAATTCGAAGGCAGTATTTCGAATTATTCCTATTTCCTGCAGAACGGGGTCGACGGCGGAGAGGAGATGCTGTATGTCGATAACGGAAGCCTGGTTTTCGATCTGAACACCCAGGATACCTGGGTGTACGTCACTTACGATCCCTGGCTGTACGAGGACGTCCGGATCGGCTTGAGCGCCGACAACCGGGGCAACAACAGCCAGAATATCAGCCTGATCTGCCGCTACTCTACGGACGGCTGGTTTGAGTTCAATATCGGCGGAGACGGCCTTTATTCGATCCTGGTATTTGACGGGCTCAATGACCGCTATGAATTGATCTTCAACGGCGGCTCCACTTTAATCAACCTGGGCCGGGATACCAACGAGTACATCGGGGAATGTATCGGGAACACGCTTGCGCTCTACATCAATGGGGAGCTGGCGCGCGAAGTCATCATTCCCAGCGATTTCCGCTTCATGGATGAAGGGCAGGTTGGATTTTCAGTTTCTTCCTTCGACTCGCTGCCCATTCTGGTCCTTATTGATTGGTTTGGGATCGAAGCACCTTGAACGCGGATTTGGTAGTAGGGAGGTTGCAAATGGCAAACATGACACACCCCGAATCTCATAAAAAGGAGAGGAAGGGAGGCGGATGTCGCAGCCAGAAATGACTGATGGCAATTCGCAGGCGATAAAGCGGAGCCGGGGTATCTCGGCTCCGTTTTCCATTGCGATGGCAAAAGGTTTTCAAAAGCCAATTGCGGAAATCCTTTAGGTCATGATGGAGTAAGGAGAGCAAAAAGGCATAGCACAGGGTGGCGGTCATGAGCAGTTTTTTGCGGGTCTGCCACTTGACCAGACGCGGGCTCTCAAAAGCCAATTCAGCTTTGGTGTAGCGTATGGACATCTCGACCTGCCAGCGGCGAGCGTAGGCCTGAACAATGTTCCAGGCATCTTCAGGATTTCGGATAGTTTCGCTGGTTAGCAGATACCAGGGCGGCTGCTGTTTGCGGCGAGCCACAACCAGCCAGAGGGGTTGTTGATGCTGAATATCAGCAACCGGAAAAGCAATAATGCCGACCTTGCGCTGGCAACGCCGGCGTGCATCCCACAGCAAGCGGTGTTCCCATGAGCGTTTGCCTTTGCTGATCTGACCTGGTTTGCGTGGTTGTCCAAGGGCATCCAATAAATTGAAGTTTTTTCGCCAGCGCATCACAAAGCTGGCGGCGTTGAAAAAGGCCAGATTGAGCCAGGGCTGGCCGGCAAAGCCGCGGTCCCAGATGTGGAGCACTTGTTTGCCCCATAGGCGGTCGATTTTATGCAAAACCCGCTTTTCCAGCTCCCTTTTGCTGCTTTTGCGTTCCCCACGGGTCGTCCACCAGGCAAAATGGGCCAGGGTTGGGGGGCCTTTGCGGCCAATCACCAGTAATTGCAGCCAGTTGAAACCGGGGACAAAGATCGGCCGGCCGCCGGGTGGATTGAAGTACCCTGGCTTGATACGCTTCAGCCGCACCGCTTTGCTCGAACGTACCGCACATAAGCGTTCCGCTGCCAGGCTTTCCGGTTTTTCCATCACACTTTCATCCCACAGGACCAGCGGGCGCTCACCATCCGCTTGCAGTTCTGCCACTCGCCGACTGCCCTGGCGCCACAGAAACTTGACAATCCATTTGGCCTTCCATTTCCCCGAGTGCAGCAGATTGCTGAGACGCTTGGTCCCTGCCAGGCATCGCTCCGGCCCCAACAGGAAGGCTCCCAACTCGCTCAACAGCAAGCCATGATTGCGATGCCGGTGGCACAAGATCGCCATCAACAGACCAAAAAATGTGCTCACTAATCGCCGATCCATCTTGCTATTCAGCTGCCCCAGAAAACCGTCTAAAAACCGTAGTAGTTGGCCTTGCATTTGTTGGGACTTGGCTTGTTTTTCAAATTTGGATTGTGTATGCTTTAACATGATAGACCTCCGGTTTGGCTGGTTCTCGCAAACTCAGCTTACACCAGAGGTCTATCGTTTTCAAACAGAAACACCCCGATTATTAATTTCGGGGTGTGTCATGTTACTGAAATTGAGCGGGAGAAGATACCCGTGAGGGATCTAAGGCTAACTATCCAGTCCTTTCGAGGGCTTATCCAGGGCGCTTCCCATCCTTTCAAGCTTGTTCGCGGTTTCTATTCGGAGGTTTGGCGGCATTCGAAAATACTGGGTGCCTTCTGACTTTTTCTGAGTTATTGTCCTGACCTTTCCGGATACCGATAACTCGATTATCGCTTCGCAGACCAGCCTGCCCGCAATCTTATTCGCTTTTTTCATCAAAGAGCCAAATGTATCCCCCTTTA
>JBFKII010000016.1:0-25750 GCA_041632295.1 Anaerolineales bacterium
AGCAGCAGGCGCAGCAGCTCCCCGCCGGTGTAGCCTGAGGCGCCCACCACTGCGGCGCGGATCACAGCGCCGCCTCCTGCCCGGCCAGCCGCAGCAGCTCATCCACCACCAGCCCAGGGATGTCGACCCCGGTGGTCGGCCGGGCGGTATGGAATTCGAGGGTGTGGTTGACCTCGTTGACCAGCAGGCCGCGTTCGGGGTGCTCGATCAGGTCGACCCCCAGCACGCCGCCGCCGACCGCCGCCGCAGCAGCGCGGCACAGGGCGTCTAGCTCGGGCGTCACCGGGCAGACCGTGCTGCTGCCGCCGCGGGCGGTGTTCGTGATCCAGTGATCGGCGCCGCGGTAGATTGCGCAGACCGTTTCGCCGTTGCTCACAAAGGCGCGGATGTCGCGGCCCGGCTTTTCGACGTACTCCTGGACGCAGAAGATCGAATGCTGGTAGGACCCGAGCGTGGCTTTGTGTTCGAGCAGGGCTTCGGCAGCCTCCCGGTCGTTGTCCTTGGCCAGCAACCGCCCCCAGGACCCCACCACCGGCTTGAGGACAACCGGATAGCCCAGCGCTTCGATCGCTTCCAGGGCGGACTCGACTGTGAAAGCGGCCAGGGTGCGCAGCTGGGGAACCCCGGCGCGCTGAAAGGCCGAGGCTGAGGCCAGCTTGTCGCCGCACACCTCCGCTACCGTGGCGGGGTTCAGCGTCGGGACGCCCCAGCCGTTGATCAGGCGGGCGGCGTACAGGCCGCGGGCGTAGCTGATACTGCGGATCAGGACGGCGTCGAAGCGCTGCCAGGGGCCGGGGTCATCGAGGTCGAAGACTGCGGTGCGGTCATCCAGGCGCTCGTAATCCAGGCCGCGGGCTTCCAGGTCGGCGAAGATCCACTTCTCCTCGACCCGCAGGCGTGAGTACAAGACGCCGAGCCGGGGCTTGGGCATGGGCTACTCGCCCCAGTCCTCTTCTTCCATCGGGGCGACGTCGATCTGCAGCGGCTGCAGGGAGATCACTTCCAGGTCCACGCCGCAGTCCGGGCAGACGACGATCTCGTGCTGTTCGACATCCCCGGCCAGCAGGACATCGCCTTCGCATTCAATGCACAGGGTGGAAATTGCGTTGGTGGTGGTCATTCGGTTTTCTCCTTCTTTCTGGTGGGGTGCCTCCGGGGGTCCCGGCTATTTAGGCCGGGCTGGGTTTGGTCCTGGGGCACAAAAAAAACGCCCTCCGGCGAGTTTTCAGCCGAAGGGCGTATTGAACGATGGATATGCGGTCTATTGACCCGCTGCTCTCTGCGCGCTGAAAACCCGTTGTCCGGTATCCGGACGACGACGGGGGCTACGCTTCAGGGAGGGCAGATTGTGGTACGGGTCCATTATTGTGCGCAATCTTACCTACCGGAGGAAGATATGTCAAGCCTGGAAAAGGAGGGGGATTTCGGGTCTGAGCGGCGGGCGACTGCCCGAAGTCGAAGAACGAACCTTCCCTTTTGACTAGGCTGGCAAAGTCCAGCATCGTTCAAGTACGGGGTGGCAAGGGAGGATGATGAGGGGCGTGAATTGTCAGCTCCCATGAATATGATTCAGGAATTCCGCTTCGGTCTTCTCGCGCACAGCTTCCAGAGTGGCGCCGGGCATCAGTTCGACCAGCCGCATGTGCCCGTCGAAAAAATCAAAGACGGCCAGGTCCGTGATCAGCAGGTCGACAGCGGCGCGGGCGGTGACCGGGAGGCTGCAGGCTTTCACCACTTTGGCGCGCCCGTCACGGTCGTTGTGCGTCATGGTGATGATCAGGCGGCCGGCGCCGCTCGCCAGGTCCATCGCGCCGCCCATCCCCAGCAGCGGCTTGCCGGGCACCGTCCAGTTGGCCAGGTCGCCGTTTTGGGCCACCTGCAGGCCGCCCATGACGGCCACATCGACGTGCCCGCCGCGGATCATGGCAAAAGAATCTGCGCTGTCGAAATAGCTGCTGCCCGGCAGCGCGGTGACCGGGATTTTGCTGGCGTTGACCGGGTAATCCAGCGCTCCCCCCGATTCCGGCGCCGGGCCGACCCCCAGCATGCCGTTTTCCGTGTGCAGGATGATGCCGTGCTCCGGCCCGATCAGGTCGGCGATCAGGGTGGGGATGCCGACCCCCAGGTTGACCACCTGGCCGGGCTGGAGTTCTTTCAAGGCGCGGCGCGCCAGCGCGAGACGTTCATCGCCGGCCCGGCGTGCGCCGCCTTCCACGGAGGCGGAACTGCCCAGGTCGGCCGGTTGGGTGCTGGCTTGCACGAGGTAATCGATGTAGGTGCCGGGCGTGTGCACGTGGTTGGGGTCGAGAGACCCTACCGGAAGGATCGTTTCCGCCTCGGCGATCACCAGCCGGGCGGCAGTCGCCATGGCCTTGTTGAAATTTTGCTCCGTCATGCGGTAGACGAGGTTGCCGGCCCGGTCCGCTCGCCAGGCGCGGATGAAGGCTACATCGGCGCGGAGTGCAGGCACGAAGACGTGAAGCCGCCCATCGATCCACCGGGTTTCGGCCTCGCCTGAAAATTCGGTTCCCGCCGAGGTGGGTGTGAAGAAACCGCCCAGTCCCGCCCCGCCGGCGCGGATGGCCTCCACCAGGGACCCCTGCGGCAGCAGCTCGACTTCCATTTCGCCGCGCATGGCGGCCTGCACCGCCTCGGGATTGCTGGTGAAGAACGATCCAATTGCCTTCCGGATCTGCCCGTTGCGCAACAGGCGGCCGCCCCCCAGGCCCGCCTCACCGACGTTGTTGCCGATATAGGTCAGGTCGCGCACGCTGGTCTCGGCCAGGGCGTGCAGCAGATGGACGGGGTTGCCGGTCATGCCGAAGCCGCCGGCCATGAGCACATCGCCGTTTTTAACCAGGGCGGCGGCCTGGTCGAGGCGGATCTGGGATACCTCACGCATCGTAATCCTCACGGGCGGCCGCTGGAAATCGGCAGGCCGAATTTGAAGCAGGGGCGCTTCACATTTGGAAAGTGCAGCCACCCCCGGTATTTTATCCCGAGAATTGCAGCGAATGGTCCGAAAGTAGGGGAGTGACTGTCACCTTAAGTGACAGTCACTCCTTTTTCAAAAGACTTGACAATACTATGTTGCACACAGTATAATGCGAGACATGATATTCGCGTCTCAGAGTGAAAATTACGAAAAACTTTCGCAAGAGCTTCGCCGGGGCATCCTGGTCCTGGCGACGCTGAGCCAGCTTGATGAGAAAAAATACGGCTACGCCCTGATCAGCCAGCTTTCTGCACAGGGGCTGGACGTGGAGCAGGGCACGTTGTATCCCCTGTTGCGCCGGCTTGAAGAGCAGGGCATGCTGGACAGCAGCTGGGATGTCAGCGGTTCCCGGCCACGCCGCTATTACGCCATCAACGCAGACGGGCGTTCCGTCCGGGAGGCCCTGAAGGAAGACTGGCAGGCGCTGGTTGTCTCGATGGAAAAACTGTTATCACATGACAAAAGGTGAGAAATGGAACTGATCGAAAGGTATCTGCAAGAAATCGGCCGCCGGCTGCCTTCCCGGCAACGGACCGACATTCTATCCGAACTGCGCTCCTCACTTGTTGATGATCTTGAAGCCCGAAGTGCAGGTCAACCCCGGCAATCAGACGTAGTTGCGCTACTAAAAGAGATGGGGCCGCCTGAGCAAGTGGCCGCGTCTTTTCACCCCGAAGGCCAATATCTGATCGGCCCGGGCCTGTATCCCCTTTTCCGCATGGTCCTCGGAATCGTCCTGACCGCCGTGGTCGGGGCCCAGCTTCTGGCGGTCCTGATCGCCGTGGCCTTGCGTGACCAGCCGGCCTCGTTCCTGGACAGCTTTTGGGGAATTGCGAACAGTCTTCCAGCCGCGTTTGGCTTCGTGGTGCTGGTGTTTGCACTGCTCCAACGGCTCGAAATCAAGCCTGAGGCGAGCGATGAGATTTTCGACCCGCTGGCCCTGCCCTCCCTGGCGGAAGACGAACCCGTCAAAGTTGGGGAACAGGCCTTTTCGGTCATCATCGGCGTGGTGGTCCTGGTGCTGCTTTCCAAGTTCGCTTACGGTGGCGGCTTCTCGATCCGCTACGGGGAGGGGATTTTCACCAACCCGGTGATCGACCGGCTGTTCTTCTGGATAGCCCTGTCGATGGCTCTCGGGATCCTGGTGGACATCGTCCTCCTGTGGCGCCGCCGCTGGCAGCCCGGCACCCGCCTGCTGAAGATCGGGGTCAACCTGTTCAGCCTGTCAGTTCTTGCCCTGTTGATACAGGGGCACAGCGCCTGGCTGGCCAGTGCGGGCGCCGGGGGTTTATTCGAAAGTCTGGCGCGCTTGCCGGAAAACCTGGCCACAGGGACCCAGCTGGTAGGCATGGCGGCTTTCCGTCTGGCTTTCGTGGTAGCTTTTGTCGCTGAAGCGATCGAAACGCTGGTCCAGGTCTATCGCCTGTTCAGAAGCATGGTCCGGCCGGGATCGGACCTGCCTGTGTTTGTCTGGCGTTCCTGATATCCATGCTCACCTGCCCTGTTGCCAACCGATCGGATGCCAACGCTGCGTGTTTTCAGCAAATCCCAATTGGTTTGGACTTGCATGTCGAAAATGACGCACCTGGATCGTTAATCGATCAATGGCAACAAAAACGCCGAAAATCCCAATCTGGAGGTGAAAGATGCAGTACATGTTGTTGATTTACGTGGATGAGGACCTTGAAGCCGGCCGGTCGGAAGAGGAATTTAGCAAGCTTTTCCAGGAATATTCCGCGTTCGACGAGGAAGCCAAGGCCAAAAAGGCGGTCCTTTCCGCCGCAGCCCTGCAGCCGGCCAGCATGGCCACGACCGTGAAAGTGCGCGACGGCAAAACCGTGATCACGGATGGTCCCTTTGCGGAGGCCAAGGAGCAGATGGGCGGTTATTACATGATGGAATGCGAAAACCTGGACGAAGCCATCGAATGGGCCTCCAAAATCCCGGATTCAAAATATGGTACGATTGAGATCCGGCCGAAACTGGTTTTCGAGTGACCGCTGGCTGGCAAACCCCCAAAATCAAAAGAACCCCGGAGACTCTCTGGGGTTCTTTCGAAATCCGCCCCTCTCATGAACCCACAGCCCGGAGAAACGCCCCCCGAAATCAGCCAGATTTTTCGAAAATATGGGGGCCGCGTGTTGGCCTCGCTGATCAGCGCTTACGGCGATTTCGACCTGGCAGAGGATGCGCTGCAGGATGCTGCACTTGCCGCCCTCGAACGCTGGCCAAAATCCGGGCTTCCGCCGAACCCCGCCGGTTGGCTGACTCTGACCGCCAAAAGAAAAGCCATCGACACGCTCCGCCGGCGGAAAAACCTGGCAAGCAAGCTGCCGGCCCTGCTTGATCAAGAAAATGAGGCCACGGCGATGGATGAGACCCTGGAAGAGGCCGCGTACCCGGATGAACGGCTCAAGCTGATATTCACCGTCTGCCATCCGGCCATCTCGCAGGAATCTCAGATTGCCCTGACCCTCAAAACCCTGGGGGGACTTTCCAACGATGAGATCGCCCGCAGCTTTCTGATCGCGCCCCAGACCGTGGCCCAGCGCATCGTCCGGGCCAAGCGGAAACTGCGCGGTGCCGGAATACCGTACAGGGTCCCTCCTATCCATTTGCTCAGCGACCGGGTGGAGGCGGTGCTGCTGGTGATCTACCTGATCTTCAACCAGGGCTATTATGCGTCCGGAGGCGACACCCTCCTGCGCAAAGAATTGAGCGACGAAGCCCTGCGGCTGGGGGAAATGCTGGTCAGCCTGTTGATCCTGGCCGGATATGACGTGTTTGTGCCGGAGGCACGCGGTCTCCTGGCGCTGATGCTGATCCAGGACTCGCGCGCTGCAGCTCGCCTGGGGGCGGAGGGGGAATTGGTCACCCTGGAAGAGCAGGATCGCTCACGTTGGGACCGGGAGAAGATCGAGGCCGGCCTGCACCAGCTGGAATTGGCGCTGGATAGCGGGCAGGTCGGGATCTACCAGCTGCAAGCAGCGATCAGCGCCCAGCACGCCCGCGCGGAAAGCCCGGCGGAGACCGATTGGGAGCGGATCGCTGCGTATTACGGCCTGCTGGAGGAAATCCATCCCACTCCGATCGTCTCCTTGAACCGTGCGGTTGCGGTCGGCATGGCGTATGGTCCAGAAAAGGGATTGGCGTTGGTGGAAAACCTGGCGCAGGACGACCAGCTGTCCGGTTATGTTCCGTTCCATGCTGCCCGGGCGGATTTCAACCGCCGCCTGGGACGCAGCCAGGCTGCTGCAGCCGCATATCGGGAAGCCCGCGCGCTGGCCGGCAGCAAGGCCGAACGAAAGTATTTCGAACGCCGCCTCGGCGAGCTTTCCTGAGGCGGGACGCTGCGCAACGCGCGTCTCCCCACGGCATGCCCCGGCATGCGATCGAGTGTCTCGTGAATTCCTCCCAAAAAACACGCGTTCTGGTTATCGGAGGGGGACCGGCCGGCCTGATGGCGGCGGAGGTCCTTTCCGGTGGCGGGGTGCAGGTCGAACTCTACGAAGCCAAGCCTTCGCCGGGCCGAAAGTTTCTGGTGGCCGGCGTGGGAGGGCTCAACCTGACCCATTCCGAAGATTCCGAGGCCTTCCTGTCCCGGTACGGCGACCGCCAGGGGCAGATCGAACCTTGGCTGCGCGCTTTCGGCCCGGATGACCTGCGTGCATGGGCCCTGGATCTGGGCTTTGAGACCTTTGTCGGATCTTCCGGCCGCGTCTTCCCGGCCGGAATGCAGGCCGCACCCCTGCTGCGCGCCTGGCTGGAGTGCCTGAAATCCCGGGGGATCCGGTTTCACACCCGGCACCGCTGGCGCGGCTGGGACGAGCACGGCCACCTGTTATTTGACACCCGCACAGGGCGCCTTCGCCTGGAACCCGCGCCGTTGGTGCTGGCCCTGGGGGGCGGCAGCTGGCCCCAGCTGGGTTCGGACGGACATTGGGTGCGCCTGCTGGCAGACCGCGGGATCCCGGTCGCGCCGCTGCGCCCGTCCAACTGCGGCTTTGAGACGCCCTGGAGCGCGCATTTTCGCGAGCGCTTCGCCGGCCGGCCGGTGAAATCGGTGGCGCTGTCTTTTACCGGAGCCGGCGGGCGGCATTTTCAGGCGCAGGGGGAATTTGTGGTCACCGGATACGGCCTGGAGGGCAGCCTGGTTTACGCCGCCTCGGGCCTGATCCGAGATCAGATCGAACGGTCCGGAAGCGCCCGCATCACCCTGGACCTGGCGCCCGGCCGGACGTTGGACTGGCTGCGGGAACGACTTGCCCGCTCGCGCCCAGGCGATTCGCTTGCCAACCGGCTGCGTAAGGCGGCCGGGATCCACGGGGTGAAGGCGGGGCTGCTGCGGGAATGCACCGATTCCATGGTTTGGGAAGACCCTTCGGCCCTGGCCAGGGCTTTGAAACAGCTGCCGGTGATCCTTCACGCCACCAGGCCCCTTGCGGAGGCGATCAGCTCGGCTGGCGGTGTGCTTTTTGAGGCCCTGGACGAGCACCTGATGCTGCGCGAGCTGCCGGGGGTCTTCTGTGCCGGGGAGATGATCGACTGGGAGGCGCCCACCGGAGGGTACCTGCTGACGGCCTGCTTCGCCAGTGGATTTGTTGCCGGGCGGGGTATGCTGGCCTGGCTGCGAAGGGATTGATTCAAATGTCAGGTTGGAACTGCCAGGTCCGCAGCGACCACTCGCGCCCTTCGGCGATCAGCGCGCCAGCATACACCGCCATCGGGTTCAGGGCTACCATCTTCCAACGCCCGACTTCCTGCGGGCGGGGATGCACCGCTCGCAGTTCGGCTGTCTCCCCGGGGCCCAGGCTGACCTCGAACTGGTCGAGCGGAAAGGTCAGCCCGTCCCCGATGGCCTTGATGTAGGCTTCCTTGCGGGTCCAGCAGTTGTAAAAGGCCGCCAACTGTTCGGATTCCGGCAGGGAGAACAGGGATTCCACTTCTTTGGGGGAGAAAAAGCGCCGGGCGATGGCGGCGGCGTCCGGGACCGGGCGGATGTGTTCGAGGTCGACACCGACCTGGCGATCGATTGACAGGGCGATCAGGGCCAATTCGTTGGCGTGGGAGACGTTGAAATGCAGCCGGCTCCCGGGCAGAAAAGGCTTCCCGTGCTGCGCATAGCCAAATATTATATGCTCCGGCTGCTGGCCGGAAAAACGGGCCAGGATCATCCGCAGCGCGCCTCGAGCGACCGTAAACCGCCTTTTCAGGTGGTCGAAATAAAAACGGCTGGCACGCGCACGTTCGTCCTCTCCCAGGACCGCCTCCAGCCGGCGGAGGTCTTCAGCGCCGGGGTTGAGAGGCACCCGCCAGACTGCGACCTCTGCCTCGCCCAGGCGACCGTCCTGCGGAAAACTCACCCAGTGATGTGCATTCATGTTTTCATTTTAAGGTAGAAAACCGCTGTGGTAGAATCATTGTGAAATAATTAGCATACATTGTGATCCGCACGCTTTCTGGTTTTACCCGGGATTTGGGAACGCTTTCCGGGTCCAGACCCCCTCGCAGCCTCGAACACCGACTTGTTGGAAGCTCCGCGCTTTCGGCAAGTGTTTTTTTTGTCCCTTCATAGAAAGTTCTGACCTGTTTTTTCCCCTGAAACCTCGCACGATTATATATAATGATTTTTTCGTGCCTAATTCGGGGAAAATTAAAACACCGAATCGGCGCCTCAACATACGTGCCCAATCTGGTCATTAACCTTAGCGATTATGCCGCTCTTTGTCGGAAGGGCGGAGCCATCCTGATGGCAGGCGTTGAACCCAATTGCTCCGGTTTCGGGCCCTCAACCGGATGCCGACCCTGATCCCAGCCTATGATTATCTCCCGTACACCTTTGCGCATCAGTTTCGCCGGCGGCGGTTCGGACCTGCCGGTGTTTTACCAACAGGAGAGCGGTGCGGTCGTCAGCACGACGATCAACAAATATATCTATATCACCGTAAATCCGAAATTTGACGACATGATCCGGGCAAGCTATTCCCGCACCGAAATCGTCGAAACAGTGGGTGCTTTAAAGCACGAACTGATCCGCGAGTCGCTCCGGCACCTCAATATCACCGGAGGGATCGAGATCACTTCCATTTCCGATATCCCCTCGCGCGGCACCGGGCTGGGCTCTTCCAGCAGCTACACGGTCGGTTTGCTCAATGCTTTGTACGCCTATATCGGCCAATATGCGGGGGCGGATAGGCTGGCCCGCGAGGCGACGCTGATAGAAATCGAACGCTGCCAGCGCGTGATGGGGAAACAGGACCAGTATGCGGCGGCTTTCGGCGGCATCCAGTTTTTCCGATTCAACCCGGATGAGAGCGTTTATGTTGACCCGGTGATCTGCAAGCCTGAAACCCGCCAGAACCTGAACCGCAGATTGCTGATGCTGTACACCGGCCTGACCCGTTCCGCCCCGGATATCCTGGAAAGGCAGAGCGATAACCTGTCGTCCAGCCCGCGAAAGCGCGATCAACTGCGAAAAATGGTCCAGCTGGCTTATGACCTGCGCAATGCCCTGCAAAACAACGACCTGCAGGGGTTCGGTGAAATCCTCCATGAAGGGTGGATGCATAAACGCTCCCTTGCCCGAAGCATCTCGAATTCGCAGATCGACGATTGGTACGAACGCGCTCGCAGGGCCGGCGCCCAGGGCGGCAAGGTGCTCGGGGCTGGAGGCGGAGGGTTTTTGCTGTTGTACGCCGATGAAAGCCGGCACGCAGCGATCCTTGAAGCGCTGCCCGAACTACGGCCAATCGACATCCGCTTTGAAGCCCAGGGCAGCAAAATCATTTATGTCGAGGAATCCCCGCTGGACCGGACGCCCCCCTGGGGAATGGCGAAATTGAATATCCCCGAGATCCGGGCCTCCTAGCGCCGGGCAACGATGGCCATGCCGCGATCGATCGACCGCCTGCGCCTGTACCTGGAGCGGCAGGCCGCCAGCCCCGGCAGGTACCTGCTGGAACAGTTCTTGTACGCCTCCCTGGCATGGGTGCCGACCATCCTGGGGATCGGGCTGCGGGCGCTTTGCTACCGCCTGATCCTGAAAATGGAAGGCTGGGCGGCCGTTGAGCGCAACGTCCGGCTGCGCTACGCCAGCGAGATCCGCCTAGGAAACGGCAGCTATCTGGACGAAAGTGTATACATCCATGCCATGCCGGGGGGTGTCACCATCGGGGCGGGCACGATCGTCATGCACGGCGCCGTTCTCCATGTTTACAATTTTCGCCGAATCCCACATGCAGGGATCCGCATCGGCGCCGACAGCCTGGTGGGGGAGTTTAGCGTCATCCGCGGGCAGGGCGGCGTGACGATCGGGGACCGGGTGTACACCTCCCCTTTCAGCCAGATCATCGCGGTGAACCACGTCTTCGACCAGCCCGACCAATCCTTCGTCGACCAGGGGATCACAGCGGAAGGCATCCACATCGAGGATGACGTATGGATCGGCTCTGGCGCGATCATCACCGACGGCGTCCATATCGGCAGGGGTGCGGTGGTGGCCGCCGGCGCGGTGGTCACGAGCGATGTGCCGGCGCATACGGTGGTCGGCGGAGTCCCCGCCCGCCCGATCCGCTCGATCGACGGCGCCATTCAGGCGGCCGAGGGGAAAGCGATCTACTAAAAACTTATCGTTAAAAAGCGCCGCTGGTTGAGTTTATCGAAATCCGGCGCTGGTTTCGACAGGCTCAACCGGCGCCACAGGTAATTTTCGGATAGATTCTAAGCGTATTACCCGATGAACAAAACGTTATTATCCGTCGTGATCCCGGCTTACAACGAAGAAGCCGGCATCGCCGACATTATCGAACGGGTCCTGAAAGTCCGCCCGGCCCTGGCACAGGCCGGCGTTGGCCTGGAACTGCTGGTCGTCGATGACGGCTCGCAGGACCGCACGGCGTCGATCGTCGAGACCTACCCGGATGTGCGCCTGGTGGCCCATCCAACCAACAAGGGCTATGGGGCAGCACTCAAAACCGGTTTTGCTGCCGGGCGCGGCGCCCTGCTGGGTTTTCTGGACGCCGACGGCACGTACCCGCCGGAGCACTTCCCGGATCTCTGCCGGCGCGCCCAGGCGGGCGTGGACCTGGTGGTCGGTTCCCGGCGATCCGGAGCGGACAGCCAGATGCCGGCGATGCGCAAACTTGGAAACCTGATCTGGTCCAGCTTGATCACGCTGTTGGGCGGGTCTCGGGTGGTTGACCCGGCCAGCGGGATGAGGGTCTTCAGGCGTGAAGTGCTCGAGCGACTCTATCCGCTTCCCGACGGGCTCAACCTGACCCCCATCATGAGCACCCGGGCCGTTCAGGAAGGACTGCGCCTGGAAGAGGTGCCGATCCCCTATGCCGAGCGCCTCGGGCGCTCCAAGCTGAGCATCGTGCGGGACGGGTCGCTGTTCCTGTATTCCATCATCTGGACCATTCTGACCTACAACCCGGTTCGCCCCCTGGGGATGGCCGGGCTGGGCGGAATCCTGTTGGGCGGGCTGGCTGCTGCCTGGCTGGTGCTCACCCGCCTTTCCGGGGTGACCAGCCTGGGGCCCTGGGGGGTTGCTGCCCTGTTTGGCGGTGCAGTGGCCGGATTTCTGGGGGTCAGCCTGTTTTCGCTGGGGATCACCTTCAATTACCTGGTCTCGCTATTCGTTGGCCGGCCGGTGCGCCAGGGGCTTTTTGGCCGCCCGCTTTTCAAAACTCCACTCGACCGCCAGTTCGGCTGGATAGGTGGGATCGCGGCGCTGCTCGGTTTGGTTCTGGGGGTCTTCAGTTTGGGGTTCGGAATTCTCGGCGAGGATCTAAACCGGCTGTGGCTGTACCTGCTCGGAAGCGGCATGCTGATCCTGGTTGGTGTACAGCTCATTATTTATTGGGTATTATTGCGGGTGCTCGACGAACTCAGCCAGCGTGAGCAGCTGATCCGCCAGGACTTGGGCCAATGAACAATAAAACGATTCCTCTCGACGATCCCATCCGGGAAAATCTCGGCTCGCGACGCATTCCCCGCCTGCCAAAGCCGCGCTTCCCCAACGCCGATGAGATCGTCCGGGAAGGCCTGCTGCAGACCCCGCGCGGCGAGCAGGCTGTCGATGTGCTGCTGGTCAACCCGCCGACCCCGGACGGCCAGCTGTGGATCCGCACCCAACACCGCGTCGGTAGGCGCACGCGCGAAAATATGGTCTGGCCGCAGGTCTCCCTGGCCCAGATGGCCGCCCTGCTCGTCCCGGTCTATACCGTTAAGGTCATCGATGCCAACGCCGAGCGCATGGACTGGGCCACATTCGCCCGCCTGCTGGACAAGTACCGGCCAAAATATTATCTGACCCAGCTGACCGCACCGACCCTTGAAAACGACATGTACGGCGTGTTCTTGGCGCGGGCGCGCGGCGCCACGACGATCGCCTTCGGCACCCACGTCACGCCCATCCCGCGCGAGACCATGCGGCCTTACCCCGCCCTGGATTACGCCCTGGTCGGTGAGCCGGACCTGACCCTGCGCGACCTGGTCGATCACCTGGAGGGGCGCATCCAAGAGCGCTCGCCGGAGGTCGCCCATTTGTTTGAGAGCCATGATCCCGATTACCGTCCCTCTTTAAAAGAAGACGGCAGCGTGGACCTGTGGGGCATCAAGGGCATCTGCTGGCGCAATCAGGAAGAGATCGTGCTCAATTTCCAGCGCCCTTTCATCAAGTCGCTCGACGACCTGCCGATGCCGATGCACGAGATGCTGCCCCTGATGAAATACCGCATGCCCCTGATCAAGGGGCCATTCACCTTTATCGTCACCAGCCGCGGCTGCCCGGCAGGCTGCACCTACTGCATCAAGCACGTCAGCTACCAGTACGGCACCCGCCTGCGATCCCCGCGCCTTTTGGTCGACGAGATTAAGAACTTGAAGTCCCTGGGCATCCATAATATCCATATGTACGCCGATCTGTTTACAGTCAACCGCGACCAGGTCATGGAGCTGTGCCAGCTGCTGATCGACGAACAGGTGGATATCAAATGGACCTGCAACAGCCGGGTGGATTATGTCGATGAGGAGATGCTCCAGATGATGGGCCGGGCGGGGAATTGGTTGATCTCTTGGGGCATCGAAAGCGGAAGCGAGCAGATCCTCAAGCACGCCCGAAAAGGCGCTTATCCGGACAAAGCCGAGCGGGCCCTACGCTGGGCCAAGGACGCCGGCATCAAGAACTGGGGCTATTTCATTATCGGCCTGCCCGGAGAAAACAAGGCCACCATCCGCACCACCATCGACTTCGCCAAGCGGCTGCCGCTCGATATCGCCCTGTTTCATGTGGCTGCACCCTATCCCGGCACCCCTTTCTTCTTTGAGGTGGTCGAGAACAACTGGTTCCGCCAGGGAACGCGCTGGGAACAGGTCGATATGGACAAGGGCACCGTGCTGGATTATCCTGAACTTTCCGCCGAGGAGCTGCTGTACTGGCAGAAAAGGGCTTTCCGTGAGTGGGCCTTCCGCCCGGGACCGATCCTGACCTATATGAAAATGCTGCTGACCGATTTTTCCACGCTGCGTTCAGCGATCGACGTCGGGCTGCAGCATCTCAGCTGGGCTTCCACCGATTCGGGATTGAGTTTTTCATCCTGAGCGTGTTCCACCCCCCACAGTTTTGGAAGTGAAATGGCGGAGAAATCGCCAGGGCCGTTGATTCGCAGCCGCTGGTTTGCCCTGGTAGACCTGGGCCTGGTCATCTGGGCCGGCGCCCTTTGGTACAACTGGCCCCAATTGGGCTGGATTCCGGCCCTGCTGCCGCTGATCCCCTGGCTGCTGCGCGCGCTGAACGGAGCGCCCCCTTTTCGGCGCACCCCCCTGGACATCTTCCTGCTGTTCTTCATGCTGACCGCCTTGATGGGTGTCTGGGCGGCATACGACCGGGCAGCCGCCTGGGCAAAGTTCTGGCTGCTTGCAGACGGCGTCTTCCTGTACTTCGCGCTGGCGGGCCAGCCGCGCCAAAACCGCTGGCTGGTCGCCGGGGGGATCGGACTCTTTTCCGCCGCCCTGGCGGGTTACTTTTTTCTGACCCATGACTGGCAGTCCGAGCCGGCAATATTGGATTCCCTCAACCGGCTGGGAACGGCCTGGATGCAGCTGCGGCCGACGCTCCCGACCCACGTCCTGCACCCCAACGTCGCCGCCGGCCTGTTGGCGATGACCGCCCCTTTTCTGCCCCTGCTGGCCTGGCGCGGCCTGCGGACACAGCAGCCCTGGCTGGCGGCGGTAGCGATCCTGGGTGCACTGCTGGTTGGAATGGCCCTGCTGATGGCGACTTCCCGCGGGGCGCTGCTCGGACTCGGGTCCGCCGCGCTGTTCTGGTGGTTGTGGAAAGCTGTCGGGGCATTGGCACGCCGGAATGGCTTTGCCCGGTTCCGGTTGTTCGGCATCGTGTTGGCTGTCCTTGCGCTGGCCCTGGTCGCGCTGGTATTGCTCGTACCTGGACAGATTGTCGAGATGGTGAACCGCATGCCGGGCCCCGCCAACACCGGCAGCCGCCTGGAGCTGGTTCGATCGCTGCTCTTTTTGATCGGCGATTTCCCCTTTACGGGCGGCGGCCTGGACGCTTTTCCAGGCTTGTATTCCCAGTACATCCGAATTTCGCCCTCCCACATCCTGGCTCACGGGCACAATCTGTTCCTGGATATTACTCTGGAGCAGGGCCTGCTGGGTGGCTTGCTGCTGATCGCCATCCTGGGCCAGGGCGCCTGGATCCTGCTCTCGGAGATCCGTCGCCGTGAGCGGCGTTTGGGAGGCACCCGGCAGCTCCTGTGGGCCGGGTTGGCCGGCCTGGTTGTAGTTATGGTGCACGGCCTGGTGGATGACATCCTGTACGGCAGCCGGGCGCCGCTGCTCTTATGGGTCTTTCCCGCCCTGGGCGTTTCGGCGGCGGCAGGCAGCGGAGCTCCGGTCCGGCGAAAGAATACGTCCTGGCGGGAAGTGTCCCTCACGCCGGTCGCCATCGCCTTGCTGCTCCTGGGCGTGTACGGGTATTTTTTCAGCGGCCCGCTGTTGGCGGCCTGGCGATCGAATCTGGCTGCGGTCCAAATGGCGCGCATCGAACTGGCCTTTTTCCCCACGGACCGCTGGGATGACGGCGCCCGGGCCGATCGCCTGCGGCCTGCCGCCGCCGCTTTTGACAGCGGTCTTCAGGCAAGCCCACGCAACCGCACCGCGCATCACCGCCTCGGCCAGATCGCCATGCTTTTCCGGGATTTCGAACAGGCAGTCGACCATCTGGAAGCTGCCCGCCGGATCGCACCCTCGCATCCGGGGATCCGGAAGCTGCTGGCCTACAACTACTTGTGGGCTGGCAGAGAGGCGGATTCACTCGCCCTGTTGCGTTCTATTCCCGAAGCACAGGCCGAGATGGGAATATACGTCTGGTGGTGGCGCAGCCTGGGCAGGGAGGACCTCTCCGAGCGGGCTGCAGCGATGGCCGCTGCGCTCCCGCAAAACCGCAGATAAAACCGAGGAAGGAATCAAGCCTGCAATATGAAATCCGAAAAAAGGAAAACCCTGCCGCTGCTGGCCGCCCTCCTGGCCGCCGGAGTGTTCTGGGTGCTGGCACTGAACGCCCTGGCGCAACCCGCCCTGGCACAATCCGGCGATGAAGCCTGGTCCGAGCCCCACAACCTGTCCCGTTCCGGAGGGGCCACCAGCCCCAAAATCATCATCGATAGCGCAAACCGCGTGCATATCGTCTGGAGTGATGAATTTGAAGGGCTGATTTATTCGATGGGCAGCGGGGGGGAGTGGACCGAGCCGCGGCAGGTGGCCTTCCCCTTTACCGTGCTGCTCAACAATTTAAAGCTCAAGCGCGGCCCGGGTGGGGTCATCCATGCCGTGTGGCGTGATGCGACCACCGGAGCGCTGAACTATTCAAACGTCGGGGAGGGCAGCTTCAGCCAGCCGTCCGCCTGGACCGTCCCGGTGCTTTTGGCTACCGCCAATGTCGGCGAATTCAACCTGGCGGTGGGCCCCGACGGGGATCTGCACGTGCTCATGGCCAAAGTGGAGGACGATATCGGCGGTGCAGCGGGCATCTATTACCGCTCGGCCGAGGCCCCATTTTTCTCTCTCAACGCCCCGTCCAGGCTGCTGTTCGACTCCCTGTACTTCCGCGGCCTGGCCGCCGCAGACCTCCTCCTGGATATTTCCGCCGGCAGCGACGGTCAGCTGTATGCGGGTTGGGACCTCAAACCCCTCGAGCAGGTTTTTTACACCCGCTCCCTTGACGGTGGCCGTGACTGGGAACCGATCGATGTGGTGGATAACCGGCTGGAAGATGACTCCTTCGACGCCATCGGGCCGCGCTGGCTCCAGATCCTGGCCAAAGACAACAACGTGGTCCGCCTGTGGCAGGCGGGCCATGACGAAGGGGTCTGCAGCCAGTATTTCCAATTCTCTGCGGACGGTGGGGAAACCTGGTCGGAGCGCGCTCTGATGGCCGACAGCCTGCAGGGCTGTCCGACGGGCAACCAGTTATTGCTCGGCCCCAACGGCGAGGTCGTGGTCATGTCCGTGCGGCCGATCGGCATCTTTCTGCAGGCCTGGGACGGGAGCAAATGGTCCACGCCGCAGCTCCAGACCCCGCTGACCAATTTCACAAACCCGGACACCTTTCGGCAGGTCGAGTTAGGCTGCCGCCAGGGGGCTTTCGACGATGAAAACCAGTTATATGTGGTCGGCTGCGATACGGGCGGCGGCCGCGATATCTGGGTCCTTTCCCGCCCGATCGGCCAGCTGGAAGATTGGTACCCGACTCCCACGCCCACCCTCCCCTGGACCAGCCCGAACCAGATCGTTGCCAACAAGCTGGCGCTGTCCAACCCGGTGCTGGTTTCGGATGCAGGCGGAAAACTGCATGCCTTCTGGAACCAGCAGGATGAAAACGCCATATTTTACGCCCGCTGGGAAGGGGACGCACAGGGCAGCGGCCTGGCGTGGTCAAACATTTCCATCGTGGTCAATGCACCGGGCGGCAAAGCCCAGAAGCCGGATGCCCTGGTAGACGGCGGCGGCCGCTTGATGCTGGTCTGGGGCGGCGGGGCGTCCGGCGGAATCGGGTTCAGCCATGTCGACTCGGCCGTGTCGATCTTCGTAGATGAATGGGCAACTCCGGTGCTGCTTCCAGCCCCGCGCAGCGGTGGCGCGTCCCCGCGCATCCTCACCGATGCCAACGGCACGATCTACGTGATCTATGCCATCACCGTAAACGAAGCGCGGGGGATTTACATGACGCGCTCAGATGACCGCGGGGTCAGCTGGTCCCAGCCTTTTACGGTGTTCGACGCCGAGGGGGCCAACTGGGACATGATCGACCGGCCTTCGATCGCCGTCACCGCCGACGGCCGCCTGCACGCGCTGTGGTCGAAATTCCTGCTGGAGCCGGGCGGGGCCCCGATCCCGGAAGAGCTGTACTACGCCTCGTCCTCCGATGGGGGGCAGACCTGGTCCGCAGCCGAGGCCGTTTCCACCCGCTCGGTCTTCTCCAGCCAGGTCGTCGTCCTGCCAGACGGCGCCCTGCTGCGTGTGTGGAGCGATCAAAGCGGCGACAGGCTGACGCTCTGGTACCAGGTCTCTTTTGACGGCGGGGCAAACTGGAGCGATACCAGCCGCGTTTCGGAATACGGCAATGAGACCAAACTGTTCCGCGTCGAGATCGACCCGGCGGGGATCGCCCACCTGGTCCAGATCCGACAGGGGATCATCACCGAAACCGGCGTATCCCCTTTCGTGCTCCAGCACCTGGTGTGGAACGGCACGGGCTGGAACCTGATAGAAAACCTGGAGCTCGGAAGCCTTGAGCTCACCGGAATGAACTCGGCCGCCAGCTCGCTCGGCTACCTGGGGGTCGTCTTTGTACGGCAGATCGTTTCCAGCAACAATGCACAGGTCCTTGAGAATTTGCTGTTTGTCAACCGGCCGCTGGACTTTGATGTCATCGTCGCCACGCCGATGCCGACTTTCACGCCCCAACCGGGTTCTGGGGAACAAGCCTCACCGACCACGATACCGAGTCCAACACCGACCATCGAATTCTCCACCGATACGAACGGTGGGGGGCCCCTGGAGGGTCTGGGCGAGTACGGGGGGCTGCTGATCGGCCTGATCCCGGCCGCGCTGGTCGTTGTGCTGGTCTTTTCTTTGGGGAAGCGGCGGCGGCGTTAGCGGCCAGATCAGCCTGGGCGGCCGTTCGAGAGGATCAGATCCCTGGCCTTTTCTCGTATGTGCCCGGGCTGGTCGAAGTACCCCGGCAAGACCGCGCAAACAGGATCTCGCGGGGCTGGTGCAGTCCGTAATTTGACGAACGTTTACTTGATCGGGATAGGCAGTCATCTGGCGAGGCCCGAATTCAAAAAAAGGAAGTGAAATGTATATCGATCCAAATTCAGGCGGCATGCTGTTCCAGGTCCTGGCGGTCATGTTCGGCACGATTTCCGCCATCATCCTGTTCTTTTCCGGTCGCATCCGCATGCTCTGGGCACGTTTGCGGCGCAGGAGCCGCGAGCGGGATGAGGGAGATCCGGAGGAACCCGAACGCCCCGAGGAGGCCGGCCCGGGGTCATGAAGACCGTCATCGCGGGCTTTGACGCCTTCGATCCGCAGATCTTCGAAGACCTGCACGACCAGGGGCAGCTTCCGCATTTGTCCGGTTTGCTGGCCGAGGGGGGGTACCGGCGTTTCAAGGTCGCTTCCCCTCCGCAGAGCGAAGTCTCCTGGACCAGCATCGCCACAGGGCTGAACCCAGGGGGGCATGGCATCTTCGATTTTGTCCACCGCAGCCCCGAGGGATACGGCCTGCAAGTGTCGCTGCTTCCCACCCAAAGCGGTCCGTTGGGCACCCGGTTTGTCCCACCCCACGACGCCCGGACGCTGTTCGACCAGGCCGTGGACGACGGCTACCCCGCCACGGTGATGTGGTGGCCGGCGACCTTTCCGGCCCGCCTGGAGTCTCCGGTGCACACCATTCCGGGACTCGGCGCTCCGGACATCCGCGGACGGTTGGGGGTGGGCACATCGTTCACGCCAGCCGGGGACCGGCCGCCTGAAACGATCAAGACCCCGTGGGAGCCGCTCGAACCGCGGGGTAGGGACCTGTACCGGGGCCACCTGCCCGGACCTGCCAGCAAAAAAGGGCCGGCAGTGATCGACCTGCAGCTTCAGCTGCTTGATGATCACGGCGCGCGCCTGGAGCTTGCCGGTCTCCCGCCGCTGGATCTGCAGGAGGGGCGCTGGAGCCCGATCGTCGAGCTTTCCTTCAAGATGGGTCTGTTCGTCCGGGTGCGGGCGCTGACCCGCTTTATCCTGACCCAGGCCCGCCCGGCACCACGCCTGTACGCCCTGCCATTGCAGCCCCACCCCGTCCGGGCGCCCTGGCCCTTTGCCGCCCCTCCCGGATTCATCAAGGCGGTCTGGAAGCAGGACGGACCGTTTCTGACGATCGGCTGGCCCCAGGATACGACCGCCCTGGAGGACGGCCTGATCGACGATGAGCAGTTCCTGGCGCTTTGCGAATCGATCTTTGCGGTCCGGCGGCAAATCTTCTTCCACCAGCTCGAGCGCTACGAAGAAGGGATCCTGGCTGCCGTGTTCGACACTCTTGACCGGGTCCAACACATGTTCCGCCGCGATCGCCCTGACATCGTGGAGGACTGGTATCGAAAGATGGACGCCTTTGCCGGCGAACTGCTGGCGCGCACACCCCCGGATGCCAATCTCCTGGTCCTTTCCGATCACGGTTTTGCTTCGTTCGACCACAAAGTCCATATCAACCGCTGGCTTTTGGACCAGGGCTACCTGGCCTCCCGGGATCCGGCCTCGGGCGCGTTCCGAACGATCGATTGGGGCCGCACGCGGGCGTACGGGCTTGGATTGAACTCGCTGTACATCAACCAGGTGGGGCGGGAGAGCGCCGGAGTGGTTGGGCCTGACGAACACGACGGGCTGATCCGCGAGCTGCAGGCAGGGCTATCGGCCTGGGCGGTCGCGGGCCAGCAGGTGTTTTCGAACGTACTGACCCGGGACCAGGCTTTTGAGGGCAGCCTCGCCCGGTACGGGCCGGATCTGGTCCTGGGTTATGCGCCCGGATTCCGTGCTTCCCAGGAAAGCGGCCTGGGTGGCTGGGGGGACCTGGCGGTTGCGCCCAACCGGGATCACTGGGGGGCGGATCACTGCATCGATGCGGAAGCGGTCGCCGGGGTGATCTTCGCCCGGCGGGGGCTCTCAAACCTGGCGGCGCCTTCTTTCCGGGATTTTCCGTCCCTGGCCCTTGGGGCGGATTTCCGGCCGAGGGAAGGCCGGGGGGGCATTTCCTCGCCGGCCCAGGAGGAAGAGGACGCGGTCGAGGAAAGGTTGAAGGGGCTTGGGTATTTATAGCCGCGGCATCGACCGGTCATCTCTGCTCCTGGTATTCGCCTTTTGCGTTTTTCCAATCCATGTCTGGACGCTCCTGTCCGGATTTTTTCAACTTTCCGCCTGGACCCTGCGTTTCTCGCTTTGGGACCTGGTCGGTATTTTTTCCTACCTGCTCCTGGGTGCCTTGCTCGAGAGCCTGGCACTGGCAGGTCTCATTTTAGCGCTGGCGTTTGTTTTGCCTGCAGGGTGGCTGCGGCAGCAGTTTGCGCTTCGCGGCAGCGCACTGGGTTTGCTGATCTCGATCGGTTCGGCTGCCAGCCTGTCAGAATGGGTACGCTTCGATTGGCCACTCGGTGGGCTCGAGATCGGATTTGTGCTGGCGGTGATCGCGGTCTTTGCGGGGTTCTTCTGGCTCCTTCATCGTTTTGAGCGCGCGGCCCGCTATTTTCTGGCCACCGGGGAACGGATCCTGGTGCTTTCGCTGGTGTACCTGGCCATGGATATTGCCGGGGTGCTGATCGTGATCGTGCGCAACCTGGGAGGGGCCTGAACGGACCGCCGGGCGTCCCCCAAAACCCCCTCCTGTGAACCAGACATGCCCTTTTCCCGCCTGAGCCGGCGCGATTTCCTGAAGTTATCCGCCTTGCTGCCCCTTTCGCAGATGGCCTGGCCGCTGTTTGCAAGCGAGCCGAAGGGGATGCAGGCTGCTGCGGGCTCGCCCAACATCCTGCTGCTCGTTTTCGACACTCTGTCGGCAGCCCATATGTCGCTGATGGGCTACCGCCGGGAGACCACGCCGCACATTTCCGCTTTCGCCGAACGTGCCATCGTTTACCACAATCACTATGCAGCCGGTAATTTCACCACGCCGGGGACCGCTGCCATTTTGACCGGGACGTACCCCTGGGCCAACCGGGCCTTCCACCTGCATGGCCTGGTGGACCGCACCTTTGAAGACCGGAACATCTTCGCCCTGCTCTCCGAGCACGGCTATTTCCAGACCGCCTATTCGCACAACCTGCTGGTGATGTCCTTGCTGCACCAGTTCCGGCGCCACCTGGACGCCTTCATCCCCACTCGTGCGCTCTGCCTGGTGGACAACCAGGTTTCCGACCGCCTGTTTTTTCGCGACTACACCGCGGCGTTTATGGCCGAGACGCAATTTTTGAACAGCCAGCGGATACAGGGCTCTCTGGTGTTCAGCTGGTTGCAGCGGCTGGTCCATTTTGCCGATAAGCGCGAACAACGAGGAGCGCTCCAGGGCCGTTTTCCGCGCGGCGTTCCGGAACTGCATAAACTGCTCTTTGTGCTGGAGGATGCGATCGATTGGTCCATCCTTCAGGCGGAAAGCCTGCCCAACCCGTATTTTGCGTACATCCACCTGCTGCCGCCCCACGAACCGTATGCCACTCGCCGGGAATTTGTAAACCGGTTCATCGATAACTGGCAGCCAGATACCAAAGCGCCGCATTTCTTAACCAAAGGCGTTCCGGCCCGTGTGCTCCTGCGGCAGCGGCGCTTTTACGATGAGTACATCGCCTATGTGGATGCCGAATTTGGGCGCTTGATAGCATCTTTGGAGAACAGCGGTGCCCTGGATAACACCATCGTCGTACTGACTTCGGACCATGGCCAGAGTTTTGAGCGCGGCCTGCACGGCCACATCACCCCCTTGCTGTACGAGCCGCTCACGCAAGTGCCGTTGCTGATCCGGCTGCCCGGGCAGACCGCTCGCCAGGATATCCGCGCCCTGACCAGCAATGTGGATTTATTGCCTTCCTTGCTCCACCTGGTTAACGGTAAAATCCCCGGCTGGGTCGAGGGCCGGGTGCTGCCGCCCTTCATCGATCCCGCTCTGGCCCAGGATCGCCGGGTCTACACCCTGGAGGCCAAATCCAACCCGAAATATGGCCCGCTGCAGAAATCAACCAGCGCGATGGTTGTTGGCCGGCACAAGCTCCTTCGCTACCAGGGTTTCCCCAACCTTGATCGGCAATACGAACTCTACGATCTTGAATCGGACCCCGCCGAGTTGGAAGACCTGTACCCATCCAGGCCCGGCCTGGCGGCGGATTTGCAGGCAATGCTGGAAAATAAACTCGACCAGGTCAACGCACAGTACGGACGGGGGGCGCCCTGAGAAGCAGGCCGCGCAGAAAACCTGCTGGATGCTGAGGTCCCTGCCGGAGATACACGGATCGAACGGAGCTGGCATCCGGAATCGCTTTCAGCTCCTGTGAAACGGGTACAATCTGCGGTCGCAGTGGAATTGCCACGTTCGCGGGGACCGCGTAAAAGCTGGATTAAAGCCACTCTTCCGGGACAAAACCCGGTCGATCGAGACGGAACGGGGCACAGCCGTTTGAATCGCACTGCCCTTCGAGGTGTTATGTCGGATTGGGAATCGTATTGGAAACAAATTTCAGCGACTGGAGACGATGGGCAGGTATTCTGGGATTCGGACAATGAGAATCCAATCCGCCTCGATCTGGAGCGCTTCCGTCCGTTTTTTGACCCACGACTGCCGCTGCTCGACCTTGGATGCGGGAATGGCCGGCAGGCCCGTTTTTTCGCCAGGCATTTCGACCGGGTGATCGGCGTGGACATATCCGAATCGGCGGTCGCGCTTGCACAGCGGGAAACCGGCCCGGAAAGCGGAGTGATTTTCCGGGTGTTGAATGCCCTGGATTCCGAAGCGGTCCAGGCGTTGCAAGCGGAGTTTGGCGACATGAACGTTTACATGCGGGGCGTGTTGCACCAGATCAAGCGCAAAGACCGGTTTCGCGTTGTGAAAAATCTGGCGATCCTGCTTGGAGGCCGCGGCACCCTCTACCAGATCGAACTGACCGGTCAATCAATATTGAAGTTCCGCCTGCTGCCGGAGAATGTTTTTGCCAAAATCCCAAAAATCACCCGCCGCATCGGTTTCGAAATGGAAGACCGGGCCATTTTTTACCCGGATGAGGACTGGATTGTCCTGGACCAGAGTGATTTGGCCGATATCCGGACCATCCCCCTTCAAGGCCGAAAAGGGAGCGTGATGCCGGCCACATATTTCGTCCTCCGGCGGCGGTCTTGAATCCTATCCCCGGAGGCGGCGGCCAAGGGAATCAACGGACAGACCCTTTGGGCATAGCTATTACAATGATCGCCTGGATAAACAAAGCTGGACAGAAAATCATGGCATGGAGCGCTGATGCTTAGGAAATTTTGGGAAGGCTGGAAGAAATTTGGCATGTTTCTGGGGGATATTTTCGCTCGCGTCATCCTGACCCTGTTGTATTTCACCATCGTGCTGCCGTTCGGGTTGTGGGTCCGTTTTTTTGGCGATCCCCTCAGGATCCGCACCTCTTCGCCCCAATTGTGGAACCCCCGCACGACCGGGGACAAAACCCTGGATGACGCCCGGAGACAGACCTGATGTATATCCTCGGAATCTCATGCTTCTACCATGACTCGGCGGTCGCCCTTTTAAGGGACGGGGACCTGGTGGCTGCCGCGGATGAAGAGCGTTTTTCTCGCATCAAGCACGATTACGGTTTTCCCGAGCAGGCGATCGCCTTTGTGCTGGAGAAGGCCGGCATCACCGGCAAAGACCTCGATTACGTCGTTTTCTACGAAAAGCCTCTGCAGAAGTTCACACGTATTCTGCAGACCACGCTGCAGACCTACCCGCAATCCTGGGGCGTATTCCGCGAGTCGATGATCGCATGGTTCAATGAGAAGCTGTGGATCAAGGGACAGCTGCTCACGCATCTCGACATCCCAGATGAAAAGCTGCTCTTCGTGGAGCACCATCTCAGCCATGCGGCCAGCGCCTTGTTCTGCTCCCCCTACGAGGAGGCGGCTTTGCTGACCATCGACGGGGTCGGCGAATGGACCACGGCCACGGTCGGGCGCGGCACGGCGGATTGGGACGGGCGCGGCAGCAATGCCATCGAGCTGTTCTCCGAAACCCGTTTCCCTCATTCCCTGGGTCTGCTGTATTCGGCTTTCACTGCGTTCCTGGGTTTCCGGGTCAATAACGGTGAGTATAAGGTTATGGGGATGGCGCCTTACGGCGAACCCACCCGCCTGGACGATGTTTACAAGGTAGTCGAGGTCAGCGATTCCGGGGGGATCCGGCTGAACATGGATTATTTCAGCTTCCACCATTCGGCCAAAAGCACTTTCAACAGCAGGTTCGTCGATTTGTTCGGGCCGCCGCGCGTCCATGAATCGACGTTTTACACGCACACCACCCACCCGCGTAAAGACCATCCCGACTGGGATGAGGCGCTGGCGAGCAAGAACCAGCATTACGCCGACATCGCCGCCAGCATCCAGCGCGTCACCGAGGACACAATCCTGAAGATGGCGCGCTACGCCCATGAGAAAACCGGCCTTTCCAGGCTGTGCATGGCCGGTGGGGTGGCGCTGAACTCGGTCGCCAACGGCCGGGTGCTGCGGGAGACCCCTTTCGAACAGGTCTATATCCAGCCGGCAGCCGGGGACAACGGGGGCGCCCTGGGCGCAGCCCTGTATGCCTACCACGTGCTGCTCGGGAAACCTCGCAAGTTCGTCATGGAGCATGCGTATTGGGGCAAGGATTTTTCACCAGGGGAAGTCCGGGATGCCATTGAGGCCAGCGGTTACGGCTATAAGCAAGTCGAGGACATCGATGCCCAGGCGGACCAGATGGTCGAGGATATGCTGGCGGGTAAGGTGATCAGCCTGTTCCAGGGGCGCTTCGAATGGGGTCCGCGCGCCCTCGGGAACCGCTCGATCCTGGCCGACCCCCGCCGGGCGGAGATGAAAGAAGTGGTCAATGAGCGCATCAAGTTCCGCGAGCCGTTTCGCCCTTTTGCCCCGGTGATCCTGGAGGAGCAGGCGGCCAGTTATTACGAAGACATACACGACGCGGCCGGCAATTACCCGCTGCGCTACATGCTGATGGTGTACAAGACTCGCCCTGGGATGGGAGAGAAGATCCAGGCCGTCACACACGCCGGCGGGTCGGGTCGCCTGCAAACCGTCCGGCGGGAGTGGAACCCCCTGTATTACCGGGCTGTGGAGCGTTTCGGCGAGGCGACCGGTGTGCCGGTTCTGCTGAACACCAGCTTCAATTTGCGCGGGGAGCCGATCGTGACCACGCCCCAAAACGCTCTGAACACTTTCGGGGCCAGTGATATCGACACGCTGTACATGGACGGCTTTGTGGTGCGCAAGTGAGCCGGGCAGCTCCAGCCACCCCGGAAAGGGCTTGAAGGCTTCCCTACGATCTCTTATTATATCCCCCTGGTTATCAATCGGTTTGAACGAGGTAATGTTATGAAAAAGTTTTTGCGGAGCATGGGTTCCAATCTGGGTGTCGTCGGAGAACTGCTCGCTTTCCTGTGGGAGCAGAAA
>JBFKII010000017.1:0-25500 GCA_041632295.1 Anaerolineales bacterium
GAGCACCCGCTGGGCACCAACGACATCGGCCAGGACCTGTTCAGCGAACTGATCTGGGGCACGCGCGTCTCCTTGTTGGTCGGCCTGACCGTCGCATCTATGTCCGTCACCCTGGGCACACTGGTCGGAATCTTGAGCGGCTTTTTCGGTGGCTGGTTGGATGGGTTGCTGATGCGCCTGGCCGACCTGACCCTGGCCCTGCCTTTCCTGCCGCTGGTGATCTTGCTGAGCGCCTATATCGGGCCAGACCAGCGGAATGTGATCCTGGTGCTGGCGGTCGTTTCCTGGGCCGGTCCGGCAAGGCTGGTGCGCTCGCGGGTGCTTTCGCTGCTGCAGGAAACCTACGTGGAAGCGGCCCAGGCACTTGGCAGCTCCAATCTGCGGATCATGTGGCGCCATATCTGGCCGGGGGTTCGCAATATCGCCCTGGTCCAGGTGGTCCTGGTGGCTGGGATTAGCATCCTGGCGGAGGCCAGCCTCAGTTTCCTGGGGCTTGGGGATACGACCGCCAAAAGCTGGGGCACGATGCTTTATTTTGCGCGTGCCAGCGGTGCATTTCTGGGGGACGCCTGGAAGTGGTGGGTGCTGCCCACCGGCATCATGATCGCCCTTTCGGTGCTCAGCCTGGTGTTGATCAATTATGGCATGGAGCGCCGTGCAGGCGCGGGGTCGGGATGAAATTTGGGCTGCGCAACACATCCTTCGTGTATCCGCAGGGCAGCGGGGATATCTGGCGCGACTTGAAGGACTGCATTCAGCGCGCCGAGCGCGACGGTTTTGACACTTTTTGGCTGATGGACCATTTCTACCAGCTTCCGTCCCACGGCTCCCCCCATGAGCCGTTTCTGGACGCCTGGACCGCGCTGCCCGCCCTGGCGGCCGTCACCGGGCGTATCCGGCTGGGCCCGATGGTCTCCCCGGTCGGCTACCGCAATCCTACCCTGCTGGCGCGCATGGCCGCCAGCCTGGACCGCATCAGCGCTGGGCGCCTGTATTTCGGCTTCGGCGCTGGCGGCTACCGGCCGGAATACGAGTCATACGGATTCAATTTCAACCCCAGCGGTGCGCGGCGGCTGGCCGAAATGCGTGAGGCTCTGGAGATCATCACCGGCCTGTGGGCGCAAACCCCTTTCAGTTACGAGGGCCGGTTTTTCAGTGTTCGGAATGCCATCCTGGAGCCCAAACCGCTGCAGCAGCCGCGTCCGCCAATCCTGATCGGCGGGGTCGGGCCCAAGATCACCCTGCGGATCATCGCCGAGATGGGGGATGCCTGCAACTTGTGGGGGCCTCCCCAAGCGTTCGTGCAGCAGCGCGAGACGCTCAAGCAGCACTGCCTGGCTGTCGGCCGGGATGAGGGCGAAATCGAGAAGACCACATACGACCTGGCTGTGCTGGCCCCGACCGAAGACGCGCTGCAGCGAAAAATCGCCCGCCTGCTCCCGGAAGGCGTCGAACCCTGGATGGCGCTGGTTGGGACCCCCGAAAAAATCGTTGACCTGGTAGGGGAATACGGCCGCGTCGGCGCCCAGCAACTGTGCATCGAGTTCCGCGGCAACGACCCGGAATCATACGCCCTGTTTATCGAAGAAGTCATGCCCCACTTCCAATAACCCCCTCTCCCCATCACTCCATCACGCTATCATCGCATTACTTCCTTACTCCTTTACTTCATTACTCTCTACTCCATTACTCTTTACTTCATTACTCTTTACTCCATTACTCTCTACTTCATTACTCTCTACTTCTTTACTCCCTCCCGCTTTCCCAAAACCCCATCACCTGCTCTACCACCCCTGACCCTCCGGCGCCCAGCTCCAGGTGGTGGAAGCGCGCCATATCGACCAGCGGCCGGATCAGCGCCAGGTTTTCCATCCAGACTTCGGGTGCGTCGTCGTGCAGGCTGTTGATCACGATCCACTCCCACGCTTGCTCGATGCTTGCCGGCCTGATGGTGGTCTGCGGTTTTTTGCTGCGCTGCACCAGGAACCAGTCCACCTGTTTTGGATAAAAGGCGCTTTCCAGGACCAGGGACGGGTCCAAAGCATGCAGGTCTAGCACGTACTTGGTTTCTGTACGCACCTGCTCGGGGGACAGCATCCCCTCCAGTTGAGGAAAATGGGGCAGCATGTCACTCCGCAGCTTGCCCCGCCCGACCGGGAAGCCGGTCAGCTGCAGTCCATTGGGACGCTCCGTGACGTAAATCATACTGTCGCACAGCAGACGGAAGCGCCCGGATAAAGCCAAACGCAGCGCAGTTGTCGATTTGCCAGAATTGTGCGGTGCCATCAGCATCAGGATGCGGTCCCCATCCACCAGCCCGGTGGCGTGGAGCATGGCGAAGCCGTGGCGGGTCAAAAAATTGGTCAGCAGCGTATTGACCACCGCCCGTGTGACCAGCTCGGGCTGCGCCGCCAGCGATGGGGCCAGGATCGCCACGCCCCAGCCGGCCCTGAGATCAGCAAACGCGCTCCCCCACCCGGCCAGGTCCAAATGGATCCAGTCCTTCGATCCGGTGTAGCGGATCGAGGGCACCAGGTCATCCGGCGGGAGGCCGGGGTCGGACAGCGGCTCCCGGACCACGAATTGGATCTGCCAGGCCTTTTCATCCCTATCGGGGGCCCGGGAGTACAGCGGTCCGGCGAGCGCGGCGATCTGCAGCAGGTCCTCCCGGTTTGCAGTCATCCGCACCGGCCAGCCGCTGACCGAAAAGCGGGTCTCGAACGCCGGCGCATTGGCCCGGCGCTCCCAAAAATCCTCCAGCTGATCCCGATGCGAATGGAACAGTTCCTCAAACATTTTTCAATCCACACTCCTGCGTCGAAGCCCTAATTCTAACAAAGCCCGTTTATAATGGCGCCTGCCTGACGGGCGGTCCCTGCCTGATGGATGATCTGGGACCCGGACCGCCCAGGTACCCTGGCAGGAACCCGAGAAGGAGCGTTCAAGAAATGGCAACCCCGATGACGACCGAAGAAAGCTTCCTGTGGCAAGTCGCCCGCAGCTGGCGCCAGCCTGACAGCCTCGAGGTCCCCGGCGACCTGGACTGGGAGCGAATCGCAGAGGTCGCAATCCCCAACCGGATGGCCACACTCCTTCGCAACACCCTCCAGACTGCCGGTAGCTGGGATCTGGTACCGGAGGCGCCGCGCGGCGCGATCGAGGAGTCGGTGGACCGTCTGGCAGCGAACGCCGAACTGCTTGGCCGGTCGCTTTCGCAATACCTCGAGAAAGCCGGCAGCCGCGGGCTGGATACGGTGGTGCTCAAGGGGCTGGCTATCTCCTGCAACGTCTATGGGGACGCCGCCATGCGCCCCGGGGGCGATATCGACATCCTGGTTCCGCGCAGCCAGGTCGGGGAGAGCATCTCCCTCTTGGATGAAATGGGGATCGGCACCTTCTGGCCGAACCTGATGGCCGATCCGTATTACGAACGGCATCACCTGCACCACCAGCGCAGCGACCCGGACCTGAAGGTCTGGTATGAGATCCACTGGGCCCTGGACCATCCCTACACGCTCCTGACGATCGATTACGATGACATCCTGCAGCGGGCCAGCTTGGGAGAGCTCCTGGGCGCACCTGTCCGGGAGCTGGCGCCGCCCGATCTGATCCTCTCCCTGGCCGTCCACCTGGTCAAGCACGCGGTCTACCTTCCCGATGCACATCAGCGGCCGGATCTGCCTCGCCTGGTCCTGGCGGACGGCATGCTGATGTACTACCTGGACATTGCCGAGACGATCCATGTCTACCGGGACTCCCTGGATTGGGATGCCCTGGCAGCGTTGGCCCGGCGAAGCGGGACCGTCGCCATCATCGGCTCCGTGCTGCGGGCCTGCCGCACCCTGCTGGGCACCCCGGTGCCGGATACCGTTCTGGAGGGCCTGCCCGTGCCGGCAAGCGGAGCGTTGACCCGCTACGCGATGCACAAAGTGGTCGACCGGGAGATCGCCCAGTACCTGGGAGAGCCGCCCAGCCGGTTCTGGGACGCCATGCTGGTGACCAACGGAGCTTTCATCCTCCGGCCGATCCGCCTTCTGGAAAGCGCGGCATATTTCCTGCCTCCGGGAGA
Organism: Anaerolineales bacterium; assembly: GCA_041632295.1. Classification (GTDB taxonomy): domain Bacteria; phylum Chloroflexota; class Anaerolineae; order Anaerolineales; family JABWBV01; genus DATDOR01. The sequence continues at coordinate 4,070 of JBFKII010000017.1, forward strand.
ATACTTTCGGCGGCGATACGGGCGATCCAGCATGTTCCTTCGCGCCGGACACGTTCTGAGAGCCCTGTTCCAGTTTTCCCGTTTTGCAGTCGATTCGGTCTATTTTGCGATCGAACGCCACCTCCGCCTGAAAAGAATCGGATACAGCACCTCCCTGTTCAACCGCCTGGAAACGGAAGGGTAGGAAACCCTCCCGGCGCGCCCTGAGATCGGTCCGGCGAGAATGCTGCCCCTCAACCGGTTTTGGCAATCCAATTTCGCACGCCAGACCGGATTCCTGTTCGGGGTCGATATGCTGGCCAACGCGATCGACTACGGCTTCCATATATTTCTCGGCCGGGCGCTGGTTCCGGGAGAGTTTGCCGTTTTTCAGGCCACCAACGCCTCCCTGCTGATCCTGGTGGCCAGTTTCGGGGTGCTCCAGCCGGTGCTGGCCAGGCAGGTCGCCGAGGTACGGGCCGGCCTTTCCGCACCCTCATCCCTGGATCCTGAAAGCAGCGGCCTGTTCCGAAGCTACCTGCGCTGGAGCCTGATCGCCGGGACGATTCTGGCTGCACTGGCGGCCGCTATGCGTTCGCCGCTGGGGGAACGCCTGAACCTGCCCGGATTCGCCATTCTGATGGGCGCCCTGGCGATTTTTTTCATCCTGCTACGCCCGGTGATCGCCGGCACACTGCAGGGCGCAATGCGTTTCGTCCCCTTTGGTGCGGTGCGCCTGTCCTTCGCTACCGGCCGGTTTTTGATCGCCGCACTGCTGCTCGGATTGGGCTGGGGGCTGCGCGGCGCGCTGGCTGCACTGCCGGCCGGGCAGCTCCTGGCCGTGGCGGCGGGGCTGCTCTTTTTAGGGCGAGCGGCCTGGCGCGGGGGGTTGCGCCCCCCCCGAGAGCGGTTGTACGACGGGCTGAAACTTTCCGGCGCCGCCTTCCTGGCCTATGCCGCGCACACCACCCTTCTCAATCTAGACCTGCTGTGGGCCAACCGGAATTTCACCCCGGATGCCGCCGGGGCGTATGCCACGGCGGTGTTGCTGCGGCGCGTCTTGCTGCTGCTGCCGGGAGCGGCCACCGTCATCCTTTACCCGCGCGTTGCCGCCGCCGTTTCCCGCCGCACGCTCCCAGACCGCTTCCTGGTCTGGGCCATCGCCCTCGTCGCAGTCGCTGTCTCAGGGCTAACGATCGTTTATTTCGCTGCCGGTGACTGGATCATCATGGTCGCTTTCGGCCCCGCTTATGCGGGCGCTGGCGCGCTGCTCGGCCCGATGGGGCTGGCAATCCTCGGGTTCAGCCTGGCGACGGTCTGGCTCAACCTGTTCCTGGCAACCCGCCCCTGGCCTTTCGTGCTCCTGCTCTGGGTGGGGGCGATTATCCAGGCCCTGCTGCTGGCGCTCTGGGGCCAGACATCCGAGGGTGTGGTCGCTGCTTTCTCGCTATCCGGCTGGCTGTTGGGTGCTGGTGGGGGCCTGATTTATGTGTTCTGGCTGCGACCGGACCTCGAACGCCATGCTCACGGAGGCTAGCCAGCGACGCTGGCTGATCTCCCTGGGCCTGCTCTACCTGGCCCTGGCAAGCGGCTACAGCCTGCTTTTGCCGCAGTGGGAGGGGATGGACGAACCGGCGCATTACCTGTTGGCTCTCAACCTGGCGCGTGTCGGGGTTTTCTCCAGCCGGGAGAATAATTACGAAGCGATCCAGCCCCAGGCATATTATCGCCTGGCCAGCGTACCGCTGCGCTGGCTTTTCCTGCGCGATCCCCAGGCCGTGGCGTACGTGCGCCCCGAGCCCAGCTACCGCAATGCCACCCACCCTATCCCGATCTTCCCCTGGACCGATCAGAATTTCCAATGGGTGCCCGGGTTGTACCTGCTGCGCGGACTAAATATCCTGCTCGGTCTGGGGGTCCTGGGCCTGAATTTCGCTGCGCTGCGCCGTCTGGCCGGGCCCGACCAGGAGATCGCCCTGGCCGCGCTTGGGCTGGCGGCGTTAACGCCGCAGTTCCTGCACACGGCGGCCACCGTCAACAACGACGGGCTGGGCAACCTGGCAGGTGCGTTCCTGTTCTGGCTGCTGAGCCTGCTTCACACGCACGGCCTGCGCCCCATGGAAATGGCGCTCGCTGCGCTGGCGGCGTTGCTGCTGCCTTTCGCAACAAAACTCACTCTGCTTCCCATTTCCGCCGCCTTTCTTTTGGCGCTGATTCTGAGGGTTCGTTCACGATACCCGGAGCGGCTGCTTCGTTTCGGCGCGCTGGCCATTGCCGGGCTGCTGGCCCTCGGCCTGCTGTTTCCCGATCTGGCCGACCTGCTATGGCGGAATATCACCCTGCGCTTCGTTTCGGTGCTGGACCAGTCCGGCCAGCCCGGTTACATCTGGAGAATGGCGAGGCAGGTAGCCTGGAGCTATTGGGGCAAAGCGGGCTGGCTGGCCGTCGGGCTGCCGGGATGGGCAGTGGTCGCCCTGACCGGGCTTTCGTTCACCGGCGCCGGCCGGCAGTTGATCGCCTTGCTAATGAAGGACCCGCGCCTGGGAGGGGAAACAGCCGCCTATCGCGATGTGTGGTTGGTGGCCGGCCTCTCCCTGGCGGCAGTAGCCCGCAACGCGCTCTCCACCCTGTTCAGCCAGGGCCGTTTCCTGTTTCCAGCCATTGGGGCGGTCAGCCTCCTGGTGATCCGTGGCTGGCATTTTTGGATCCCTCCGGCGGGACGTCCATGGGTCCTGCCAATGGTCGTGGCCATTATGCTGCTGGCCAACCTGCTGCTTTGGATCGGGGGGCTGCTACCTGTTTACTACCAGCCGTTCGACGTCTGGTTTCAATAAAGCTTGTAGGGACGCCACATGTGTCGTTTCTACGAAATCCTTCATAAATAAACCATCTCCAGCCAGGCGCTGGAGACCAGCAGGGTCACAACGACGACCAGCAGGCCGTAACGCAGGAACTGGACAAAAGGGATGCGGAAACCGGCGCCTTCCGCCAAGTCGGCGGCCACAATGTTGGCCGAGGAGCCCACCAGGGTCAGGTTTCCCCCAAAATCAGCCCCGAGCGCAAGAGCCCACCACAAAGGCAGGATATCCATCCGGGAGGCCAGCGATTCGATCAGCGGCAGCATCGTCGCCGTGTAGGGGATGTTGTCTACGATTCCCGAAGCGAAGGCCGAAAACCAGAGCACCAGGTGGGTGGTCACCCGCAAGTCGCCTTCGGTCAGGTCGATCAGCCAGCGCCCGACACGGGCGATGATCCCGACTTCCACCACCGCCTCCACCACGATAAACAGCCCCACGAAAAACATCAGTGTGGACCACTCGACATGCGCCAGAGCGCGCGAGGGGTCCCTGCGGGTGACGATCAGCAGCAGGGTGGCGCCGCTCAGGGCGATCGTGGCGGGATCGTAGCCCAGCGGCCCTTCCAGCAGGAAGGCGATCAGGATCAGCCCCAGCACCAGCAGGGATTTGCGCAGCAGTTCCGGCTCGGTGATCAGCCCCCTGGAAGACAGTTGGCGCACCCGCCGGACGTCCTCCGGATCCACGTTCAGGGTTTCGTGAAACTGCAAGTACATGACCGGCACATAAACCATCAGGCTGACCAGCACCGGAGGGCCCATGTTCACCAGGAACTTCAAAAAATCGATATGCGCTTCGCTGCCGATCAGGATATTCGGCGGGTCGCCGACCAGGGTGGCAGCGCCGCCGATGTTGGATGCCATCACGCTGGTGATCAGGAACGGCACCGGGCTGACACCCAGACTGGAGGCTACAAACAGGGCCACCGGAGCGATCAGCACGATCACGGTCACGTTGTTGAGCAGCGTGGAGGTCAGCGCGGTGATCAACGCCAGGATGATCATGATGCGGACCGGGCTGCCGCGCCCCAGCTGGACCGCCCGGACGGCCATCCAGGGAAAAACGCCGGTCTCGGCCATCAGGGCGGCGATCACCATCATGCCGACCAGCAGGAAGATGACGTTAAGGTCGATCGAATGAAAGGCGTCCTCCTGGGAGACGATGCCCAGCAGGATCAGCAGCAGGCCGCCGGCCAGCGCCACGGCAGTGCGGTGCACTTTCTCGCTGACGATCACGATATAAGTCAGCAGGAAGATGACCCCGGCAGCGGTCACATCAAACGTCATCGGGCTTTTCCGCGGCCGATCCCTGCTCGCCGCCCTCAAAATACATCGCCATCAGTTCGACCAGGTGGATATATCCGACCACCTTGTGGTGGCTGTCCAGGACCGGAACGCCCTCCAGCTTGCGCTGCTGCAGCACACGGAATGCATCGAACAGCGTGTCGTGGGTGTGGACAAACGCCGGTGGCCCCATGATATCCCCGGCGGTTCTGGCATCATGCGGTCGCTTGAAAAACTCCATCACCGTCTTCCGGTCGTGCAGTTCGGCGATGAAGGACTCGGGGAACACCTGGAAGAACAGGGTTTCGGACAGCGTGGCTGTATCGATCAGGCCGATCAGTCGCTCCTCCTCGTTGACCACACCCACCACGTTGACCGAGGGGTGGAAGCGCATCATTTCAACCACCCGGCTGATCGGGTCCTCGGGCCGCACCACGCTCGGTACGAGCCCGAGAATATCGAGCGCATCTGAAACGCGGGAGTTGGTGCTGATGCCGCTGCCGGTCGCAATGGGCTCGTCCTGCATTTCCGGAGCCAGGGGCTTGTCCAGTCCCAGGATCCGCCCGACCGGCAGGACGAATAAAATTCCCGACCGCGGACGGTGAAAACCTTCCAGGATCTGTTCCGCGCGCGCTACGGCCTGCTCGAGCAGGTCGTCCTCTTGGATCAGGCTGAGCACCAGCCGCTGGGCGTGGAGTCCCTGGCCGCGCAGCACCCGGTTGAGACCTCCGAGCCCGACCCGATCCAGCCAGCCCGCCACCCGGAATCCCCCCTGGCTTTCCACCAGCGTGGCCCCGACCCCGATCTCCCGCCAGCTGGCAAGCAGGGACGGCAGCCTCTCCAGATCGTCTAGAATGATCGCAAGCAGGTGCATACCCGCCTCCAGGGCCCTTTGCTATTCGCTCCCCTCGGCCCCGACTGGCCGCCTGAAAGCGGCCAAACCCGGCATTTTCGTGATCCTCAGCCTTTGTGCAGCCGGGTAATAGAATTATAGCATCCTCAACCGGCGTCCCGAAAGCGGAGCATGTAATAATTCGCTGCACCCGGCGGAATTCCCCGGACTCGTTAGGTACGCCAGCCGCGAGCCGCAATCTTTCCGGGTATACTGTTTCAGGTAGGCCACGAATTGATCCGGATACGGCCTGCTTTTTAATTTTCGGCCGGGCGCCTTTTTCCCAATTATCTTTCTGCCCCAAAGCCGCGTTCCCCCAAGACTGCACCAGCCCGGCTTGGCACCCGTTCCGGCTCCGACCGACCGCAGGGGTCCCTTGAAAACCCACACTTGAAAAGGCCACCATGCCCGAACTGCCTGAACTTGTCGTTTTCCTGGCCATTTTCCTGATCGTCGCCCTGGCATCGCGCCAGATCGGCGACTTTTTCAACCGCTACAGCCTGCCGCTGATCAGCGGCTTTTTGGTCGCCGGGCTGGTCAGCGGCCCGTTCGTGCTGGACCTTGTGCCAATTGAATCTCTGCCCTCGCTGCAGTTCATCAATGAGACCGCCCTGGCATTTATCGCCTTCGCCGCCGGGGGAGAGCTCCAGTTGAAATTCGTGCGCGGCCGGCTGGGCAACCTGTTCACCATCTTGATGATGCAGATGCTGGCGGTGCTGGTCCTGGGAGCCCTATCGTTCATCCTGCTGGCCGAATATATCCCTTTCATGCGCGAGATGTCGCAGAGCACACAGGTGATCACGGCCGCTTTGCTGGGCAGCGTGATCATGGTCGCCCGCTCGCCGTCTTCCACGCTGGCCATCATCAAGGAAGTGCGCGCCAAGGGGCATTTCACCTCGACGGTGCTGGGCGTCACCGTCATTAAGGACGCGGTGGTGATCATCGTGTTCGCCACAGTGGTCTCAATCTCGGCTGCGATCCTGGAAGGCGGCACCTTCAGCGCTGGTTTTTTACTCGTGGTGCTGCTGGAAATCTTGCTCGACCTGGGTTTGGGGATTATGGTAGGCCTGTTTCTGCGTATGGCCCTGTCTTTGCGGCCGGCCTGGCTGAAAGCGGCTTTGATCCTGCTGGTCGGTTTTGGGGTGTTTGGCCTGTCAAGTTTTCTCCACGATGTGCATCTCCCGTTCCTGCCGCTGGGCATCTTTTCCGAACCGCTGCTGATCTGCATGACGGCCGGTTTCGTGGTCGCCAATTACACCCGCCATGGCACCGAGTTCCGCCTCCTGCTGGAAAACGTGTCCCCGCCCGTGTTTATCGCTTTCTTCACCCTGGTTGGAATCTCCCTGGAGCTGGACTTGCTGATCCAGACCTGGTTCATCGCCGTGATCCTGGTGGGGGTGCGGCTGGCCGGCCTGTTTGTCGGGAGCATCGCCGGCGGGCTTGGGGTGGGCGACCCGATGAAGCTCAATCTCCTGGCCGGCTTTGCCTATATCACCCAGGCTGGGGTCAGCGTCGGGTTGGCGAAGGAGATCGGGGTCGAGTTTCCGCCCTGGGGGGAGCAGCTTGCCACGCTTTCGATCGGCGTGATCGTGATTAACCAGCTGATCGGGCCGCCGTTTTTCAAGTGGACCATTACGCGAGCCGGGGAAGCGCATCCGCCGGCGGAACGGGCGGAGTTCGACGGGGTCCGCGATGCGATCATCTTCGGATTGGAGAACCAGTCCCTGGCACTGGCGCGCCAACTGATCGCCCACGAATGGCAGGTCAAGATCGTCTGCCAGGATATGACCAAGCCGGACCGCTTCCGGAGCGCCGATGTCGACATCATTTGTACCGAAGAACCGCTGGGCCGTGAGCTATTCGAGCGGCTCCAGGTGGACAAAGCGGATGCCCTGGTGGCGCTGCTATCCGATCAGGAAAACCTTGAAATCTGCAGGCTGAACTACGAGCATTTTGGGGTCGATGACATGATCGTGCTGCTGAACGAGAGCGAAAACCTGGAAAGTTTCAACGACATGGGGGCGCTGATCGTCGACCCCCGCACCGCGCTGGTCAGCCTGCTCGACCACCTGGTGCGCTCTCCTGTGGCGGCCTCGCTGATCCTGGGGATGGAGGAAGACCACGACATTATCGATCTGGAGGTGCGCGACCCGGCCCTCAACGGGGTGGCCATTCGGGACCTGCGACTGCCGCACGATGTCGTCATCATGTCCCTGCACCGCGACGGCCTGCCGCTGGTTTCGCTGGGCTACACCCGGCTGAAGTTGGGCGATCGAGTTTCGGTGGTCGGACCGGTCCAGAGCCTGGCCGAAGCCACGCTGCTATTTGACGATTGAAGCGGGCCTCAGCCCGGCCGCATCCCGAAGGCCCTGTCCACCCGCACGCTGAACATGAAGCCGGTATGCTCATCTTCGAAAGGCCCCAGGACTTCCTCCGTCACCCGGGCTATCCGATCGACCGTATCGGCGTCTGGGACCACGCTAAAAACCGTGCGGTGGCGCGTTTCGGTTTTGCGGAAAATGTCCTCCAGACTCGGCATCAGGGGCAGATCGTCCCGGGCCCCCCGGTTGAGCACACGCTGCATGCCGGTGCTTTCAAGGACCGTCGCCCCCGGAGCCCCGGCCTTTTCCCAGGCCGGCAGCACATCCACACACTTATCCGGGTCATCCATGACGAGAACGATTAGATACATGATTTCCTCACGATTCCTTTGATTCAGGCCTCAAGATTGGCCGCCGGTCGATCTCGGAAACAGCGCCCGTAGAACCGGCGGGGTAAGCAGCGTGGTCAGGACGACCATGGCGACTGCCACGGAGAGTTCGGCCTGGGTGATGAACCCTTCGGTAATGCCGACGGCTGCCACTATCAGGACCACCTCTCCGCGCGGCACCATGCCGACTCCCAGTTGGAACGACTCCCACCGGGTCAGCCCGCCCAACAGGCCGCCCAGCCCGGAACCGATGATTTTCGCCAACACTGCCACCCCCAGCAAGGCGACAAGAAGCAAAATGCTGTTCGCGTCCAGCTCCCGCAGGTTGACGGCCAACCCGACATCGACGAAAAATATCGGCACAAAAATTCCGTATGCGATGGTGGAGAAGCCCTGCAGAATGCGCTCTTTGAACTCGGAGCGGGCGAAAAGCAGGCCGGCGATAAACGCACCGATGATGGTGGCAAGCCCGCCGAAGACCTCGGCGGACCAGGCATAAAAGATCATCGTTGTGAACGCAAAAGCGATCAGGCTCTGGCTGATCGGCATCCGCTCCGTCCACTTGGCCAGCCGCGGCAGTAGCAGGAGCCCGAACCCAAACGCTACGGCGATAAAAACCAGCATGCGCAGCAGCAAGGTCAGCAAGCCGGCGACACTGCCCACCTGCCCCCCTCCAAGAATGGCCAGCAGAAACGAGACGCCCAGGACGACCAGGGTGTCATCGATCACTGCGGCGCCCAGCAGGCCGACGCCCACCCGCCCCCTCAGCACCCCGATCTCCATTAAGGTCTGGGCCGAAATGCTGACGCTGGTCGGGGCCAGCAGCATACCGATGAACAGGGCCTGGTTGGAGGCAAAGCCGAACAACACCGCCAGCAGGTATCCCAGGCCCAGCGGCGCCAGGAATCCGAGCACCCCCGCATAGGCCGCCACCCGGCCGGAACGCAGCATGTCCGAAATGTGGACTTCCAGGCCGGCGATGAACAGCAAGAGCAGCACCCCCAGCTCCGCCATGAAGGTCAGCGTCTCCTCGATATGCAAGTCGGTAAAAACGGGAAGATGGAGGAAATCGATCACGGTGGGCCCTAGGATCAGCCCGGCCAGGACTTCACCAGCAACAGCAGGCTGCCCCAGGTGCAGGCTCAACAGGCCCCCCATCTTGGCGAACGTGATGACGACTGCCAGAATGATCAGAAACTGCAAAAACGGAAGCAACACACCCTCCAGCGAGCAGGCCAGCGCCCAAGGAACCCCCTTCCAGCGTAGGAACAACGCCTACCGTATTGTATAAGCTTCTCCCCCCAGGGCAACCTGTTTCTTTTGGGGAGCCTGGTTATTCATTGAACGCTCATGTTCCTCCGGACCGGGGGCTGCGGTGCTGAAAGACCGCTCTGCCCGCGTGTCCAGACTCAATCCCCGCGAGGCCTTGCCTTCCGTAGCCAAAAGGAAACTATAATTAAGTCATGGATTCAAAGCTCTGGCACACTCAATTAATCGACGAAACCCTTACTCTCCTGGAAGTCCAGCAGGACTCCGGGCTGCACGATGGCGAAGTGACTCAACGCAGGGAGCAATATGGCCCGAACGAGCTGGTCGAGCGCGGTTTGAAATCACCCTGGCAAATCCTTCTGGAGCAGTTCCGCGAGACCATGGTGATCGTGCTCATCGTAGCGGCTTTGATTTCAGCGTTGATCGGCGATGTCAAGGACATGATCGCCATCCTGGCGATCGTCATCCTGAACGCCGTCCTCGGATTTGTCCAGGAATACCGCGCCGAACAGGCCATGGCGGCCCTCAAAAAGATGTCCGCCCCGGTGGTAAAAGTGCGCCGGGATGGGCATGTGGTTGAAATCAAATCGGTTGAGTTGGTGCCCGGAGACATCATCTTGCTGGAGGTGGGCGACGCCATCCCCGCAGATGGCCGCCTGATCAACGCCACCAACCTGAAAGTTCAGGAAGCTTCCCTGACCGGTGAGTCGATCCCGGTGGAAAAAGCCACGGATCCGATCCCGGGCGGCGAGGAGGTACCTCTTGGGGACCGGAAGAACATGGTCTACCTGGGTACCGCGGTGACCTACGGCCGCGGCAGCGCGGTCGTGGTGGACACCGGGATGAGCACCGAGCTGGGCAAGATTGCCGATATGATCCAGACCGTCGAAAGCGAGCAGACCCCGCTTCAGCGGCGCATGGCGCAGCTGGGGAAAACGCTGGCAGTTGCGGCGATCGGGATCGTCGCGGTTGTCTTCGTACTCGGGCTTCTGCGCGGCGAGGACCTGGCCGAGATGTTCCTGACCGCCGTCGCCATGGCAGTCGCGGCGGTCCCGGAAGGGCTGCCGGCGGTGGTCACCATCTCCCTGGCCCTGGGAGCCCAGCGCATGCTGCGACGCAATGCCCTGATCCGCAAGCTGCCGGCGGTCGAAACCCTGGGCTCCGTCACCGTAATCTGCTCGGACAAGACCGGTACCCTGACCGAAAACCGCATGACGGTGACCGTCCTGGACGTGCTCGGGGAGACGGAGAAGCTGGAGACCCTGATGGAAGGCGGGTTCCCGATCATCGACGCCGAGGTCTCCAAGGACGTCGCCCCGCCGGTGCGCAGCCTGGGGCTCATGGTCAAGGCGGCAGCGCTGTGCAACGACGCCATCCTGGAGGCGGACATGGACCGGGACGGGGACATGCGCGTGATCGGCGATCCGACCGAGGGCGCCCTGGTGGCTGCGGCCGCCAAACTCGGTCTCTGGAAAGAGGAGCTTGACCAGCGCTGGCCGCGCGTGGCGGAAGCACCCTTCACCTCCGAGCGCAAGCGCATGACGACGATCCACCGGGTGAACATCCCGGTCGACGATCCGACCGACGCCCCCTGGCGCGATTCGCCCTACGTTGCGTTCTGCAAAGGATCGGTCGATGGGCTGCTGGAGATCAGCGACCGGGTTTGGTCCGGAGACGAAGCAGTGAAGCTCGAGGCGGACCTGTGCAAGCGCATCCAGAACGCCAACGATGAGCTGGCGCTGGACGGGCAGCGCGTCCTTGGGGTGGCGTTTCGTCCCCTGGACGAACTGCCGGAGAACGGGCAGATCGACGAAGCGCTCCTGGAACGAGAGATGACCTTCATCGGCCTGGTGGCCATGCTCGACCCGCCCCGGCCGGAGGTCAACCAGGCGGTCCAGGAGGCCAGGGAGGCGGGTATCCGGCCGTTGATGATCACCGGCGACCACCCGCTGACCGCCCGGCGCATCGCCCAGGACCTGGGGATCATCGATGAGGGCGGCGAGGTGCTGACCGGCCAGGATCTTTCCAAAATGGGGTTGGATGGCCTGGAAGAAGTTGTGGGGCATGTCTCGGTGTTTGCGCGCGTCGCCCCGGAACACAAGCTGCGGATCGTCGAAGCGCTGCAGAAACAGGGCCAGATCGTCGCCATGACGGGGGACGGCGTCAACGACGCACCCGCGTTGCGGCGCAGCGATATCGGCGTCGCCATGGGGATCACCGGCACGGACGTCTCCAAGGAAGCTTCCGACATGATCATCCTGGACGACAACTTCGCCACGATCGTCAACGCCGTCAAGGAAGGCCGCAATATTTACGACAATGTGCGCAAATTCATCAAGTACACCATGACGAGCAATGCCGGCGAGATCTACGTCATGCTTTTCGCGCCGTTCCTGGGTATGCCGCTCCCGCTGACCGCCCTCCAGATCCTGTGGATCAACCTGGTGACCGATGGGCTGCCGGGGCTGGCGCTGGCGGTCGAGCAGCCCGAGCGCAATATCATGAAGCGGCCTCCGTTCCCCCCCGACGAAAGCATCTTTGCACGCGGGATGGGGACCCATATCATCTGGGTCGGCCTGCTGATGGGGCTGCTTTCGCTGGGAGTCGGCTATTGGGGCTGGTCGATGGCGCTTCCCGCCTGGCAAACGATCCTTTTCACCACGCTGACCATCTCCCAGATGGCGCATGCTTCGGTGATCCGTTCCAGCCGCGATTCGATCCTGACCATCGGGCTGTTCTCGAATCTATTCATGGTCGCGGCGGTCAGCCTGACATTCGTCCTGCAGATGCTCGTGGTCTACTGGCCCCCGTTCCAGAATATTTTCGGCACCCAGGCGCTGCGGCCCTGGGAGCTGGGCCTGGCGCTGGGCATGAGCCTGGTCGTCTTTGTGGCCGTTGAGATCGAAAAATGGTTCCGGCGGAGGCGGTCGTAGGGCGCCGGGCGGGTTCAGCCGGAGAGCAGATCGGTTAGCTCCCCCAGGCGCTGGATCACCGCATCCGGCCTGGCGCGCTTCAGGTCCGTCCCCCGGTCCGCCTCCCCCACCCTGCGGGTCAGCCAGATGCTGCGCATATTGGCCACCCGGGCGCCGAAAATATCGGCCATCAGCGTATCCCCGACCATCACCGCTTCTTCGGGGGCAATCCCCCAGCGATCCAGGGCGTGCAGAAAAATGCTGGTGTGCGGCTTGCGGCGCCCGAATGCGGCCGAGGTGAGCACAAAATCCAGGAAGGGCCGGAATCCGGCGTCATCCACCTGCATCTGGGGGTCCGGATCGTAGGCCGCGTTCGAGAGCACACCCATGTGGAATCCCCGATCGGCCAGGACCCGAAGCGTTTCCAAAGAATCCGGCTCCGGGATCCAGCTCGCCTGGGTGACCCGGTAAAACGCTTCCAGGCCGGCTTCCATGACTGCATCCGGCAGGTACGTAACGCCCATCTCCGCCAGGGTGTGGTGAAGGAGATGCAGGGTGGTGCGCTCAACCAGGTCGATTTCCCGCTGCTTGTAATAGGCTTTCAGCCTGGACCCAAAGGCCTCCTCAAAATCGGATGGCTTCAAGTTCATGCCCAAACGCGCCAGTTCCGAGGCGCAGGCAATCAGGGCTTTGCGGAAAACCCAAGGCCAGTCCCCCTCAAAATACATCAGGGTGTTGCCGAGATCGAACAGGATGTGGGTAATTCTGTCCATAAGCAGTGGGAAATTGTGGGATAAGTGCGGGATATTTGTGGGATATTGTGGGATATTTGGGCTGGATTTGGGATAACCTGTGGATAAAATTGAATCTGTTTGTGGATAAGTGTGAATAAGCGATCCGGCTTGCGGGCGGATGTTTGGTGACCTAGCGCACCGCAATAGCCAGCAGACACCCGGCCGCCGTCAGGGCGATCAGGAACCAGATCCAGCCGGCAGATCCCGCCTGGGCAGCGGCGTACATGGCGATCGAGGGCAGCGTGATCAGGGAAAAACTGGCCAGGCGGAGCGCAAAGCGCAGGTTTGGGCCGGCTTTCATCCCAGCACAACCGCCGACAGGGCGGAGAGAAAGAGCATCAGTGCCAGGACGTAGACCGCCAGGCGGGCGATCACTTCCCCTTCCCGCCCCTCAATCCCGGCCGTGGCGGCCCCGACCACGATCTTGGTGGGCGCGATCACCGACCCGATCGCACCTCCTGCGGTCTGCGCGGCCAGCACCCAGGGCACCGCCAGGCCGAGAAGCTGCGCGGTGCGCTGCTGCAGCGCGGCAAGCACCACGTTCGAGTTCGTGTTGCTGCCGGTCATGAAAGCGCCCAGCGCGCCGATCCACGGCGAAGCCAGCGGAAACCAGCGGCCGACGCCCTCCGCCAGCCCGCGGGCCAGGGCGTCGGTCATACCCGCATGGCTCATGATCACCGCCATCGCAACCATGGCAGCGATGCTGATACTGGACGATAGGACCCCGCGCAGCGTATCGCGCCCGATCCGGCCCGCCGCTCCAGGATCGTACCAGCCTGCCATCCGGTACACCAGGTATCCCAGTACGGAGGCGTAAAAGAGGATCGCACCTGCATGCCGGAACCAGTGTATCACCCTTCCGGGGCCGGCCGGGGTGGTGAAACCCGCAGCAGTGGCCATCTCCGGAAATTGGACGACCAGCGCCGCACGTCCCAGGAAGCTATTCACCGCCGGGACGAGCTGGACGAGCAGCAGGACGGCGATCAGGATTGCATACGCCGAAAGGGCCAACCACACTTGCCGTGCAGGGATCCGCTGCTCCGAGAGGCGTTCGCGCTTCAGGCGACCGGCCAGCCAGATGCTGGCCCCAACCCCAAAAAGGCCCGCCCCAGCCGCAGCCATGTTCCAGAGCCCGTTGATCGCCAGAAGAAGCTGGACGGCGGCCATGCCGGCGCCGAGCAGCAGCCCGAAGACCCCCCAGCGCACCAGCCCGCGCCAGGACCCGGTCGCGTGGGCGACCGCCAGGCCGGTGAGGATCCCCGCAGCCCCCAGCAGGACGGCTGCCGGAAAATCAAGGGCGGCACCCGGGAGGTCCGTCGCACCCATCAAAGCCTGAAACGAGGATCCCAGGGAGCCGAACGTCACCGACCAGGCATGCCCGATCGAAGGGATGACCACAGCCTGCAGCGGTGCAAATCCGACCCCAACCATCATCGGTGCGACGATCGCCACCGGGACCCCGAAACCGCCGATCCCCTGCAGGAAACTGGCGAAAGCAAACCCCAGGATCAGGGCCTGCATGCCTTTTTCCTGGGTCAGATCTTTCAGCACCTCCCCGAGCTTGCGGATCGCGCCGGCCTCATCGGCAACGCGGAAATGCAAAAAGGCCATCCATACAATAAAGAGGACGTCGAAAGCGAGCAGCAGCGCTTTGGTGTGGGCAAAGGCCAGCAATTCGGGCCCGGCGCCGAACACGGTTGCCGCCAGGACCAGCGCGCTCAGATAGCCGGCGCTGCCGGCCTGGGAGGCCCCCCACCGACGGCCGACCATCAGGTACAGGATCAGCAGAATTGGGAACAGCGCCAGGAAAAATTCCATCGTGTCCGTCCGGAGGGGCTTCAGGCCGCCGCGGCCCGGCTGGCCCGGATATAGGCGTAGACCAGGAAACCGGCCAGCACCAACCCCGGCAGCAGCACCAGGCCTGCTTCCGGGCCAAAATCACCGCCCGTCCAGGCCGCAGGACCGTGGACGGTGTTTTGCAGCAACCCCGGGGTTTGCAGGCCGCTTACCGGGAACCCAAAGATGGCGTTCTCAAAAAAGTTCCAGCCGATGTGGAGGCCGATCGGCAGCCACAGGCTGCGCGTGCCCAGAAAAGAGTATCCGAAAAAAATCGCAGCCAGCATCAGCCCCGCCATCGGGAAAACGCTCTGCCCGCCCGGATTGTTGTAATGGAAAAGCGCAAAGATCAGGGAGGACAGGACCAGGGCCCAGTTCGTGTTCAACCCCTCCTCCAGGTTGAGGAACAGGTAGCCGCGAAAAAATATCTCCTCCCAGACACCGACCAGCACGAAGACCAGCAGCATGACCAGCAGCCCGGGCACCCAGACCCCGGGAGGTTGGGTTTGCCAGATGAAACCATCGAAATCCAGCCAGCCTGCCAGCCTGAAGAGCAGGAAAATAGCCCCCATGGTCACCCCGGAGATAAAAAACCCGGCCGCCAGGTCCCACCACATCTGCCGGCGGGGGAATCCCAGGCTGGCCAACGAGCGCCGGTCGAGAACGCGCCGGGCGACGGAGATCGCAAGCAGCATCGGAAGGGCGGTGATGAACGTCCCGACCAGCAGGCTTGGCGGGTCGCGCAGGTCGGGGATGTATCCGAATGCGATCGCCGCCACCGAAACCAGCACCAGGGCAGAAAATGCCAGCCCAAAAAACAGGACCAGCCGCCAGCCGGTGCGAAATCGACCATCGGCGCTGGAAAATAAGAATTTGCGCCAGTCCATTTACTTTTTGAGGATGATGGTGGCCCCCAGGAGGATCAGCGCCCAGGTGAACATGAACCAGGGCGAAAAGCCGCTGCTGTAAAACACCAGAAACAGAGTCATCAGAAACAGAATGTAAAAGAATTTTTTTATTGCCGGGTTCAGGTTGATCGGGATGACTTTCTTGATGGGAGGCGCCTTTTCCAGCAGCAGCTTTTTGTACTCATCGGTCGGGATCAGCAGCAGGCGCATCCCCTCTTTCCAGTTCAATTCCTGGACCAGTTGTTCGGGAAGAATCACCACCAGGTCCCCATTTTTTTGGACGATGTGCTGGGAGACCGTCCCGACTTTTTTGCGTTTAAGACCGAGTTGTTCTAGCATATTGCGCCTCGTCAGGAAGGGAGTGACTGTCACGAGATCCTGCGCAAATCCCTCGCGAGTTCCTTCGCTGTCGCTCAGGACAAGGCGGACCGTCACTCCGCTAAAAAAACCTAAATTTTCCCTCCGGCTATTCGATCAGCGTCCGGCTTTGCTCATGCATGTAGCTCAATAGGTAATAAGGGCCGCCGGAGTTCTTCCCCGTTGAGCCGGAGCCTTTCCAGCCGCCGAACGGCTGATATCCGGGCCAGGCGCCGGTGCTGGCACCTTGCGGGCGGTTTGCATAGGTCACGCCGGCCTCGATGTTTTCAAAGAACCAGTCGGCCTCTTCCTGGGTGCCGAAAAAGCCGGCCGTCAGACCAAAATCCACATCGTTTGCCAGGGACATGGCCTGGCCCAGATCGCTGAACTTCTCCAGCATCGTGATCGGCAGGAACATCTCCTGCTTCCATAGCGGGTGGTTGGGCCGCACGCCTTCAACCAGAGTAGGGGCGACAAAATACCCTTTTTCGAGCTCCCCTTCCTGCAGAAGTTTACCGCCGGTTAATATTCTGCCTTCCGCACCCAAGGAGGTGGTATGTTGCTGGAAATTCCTGTACGCGGCTTCGTTGATCACCGGCCCCATGAAAACCTCCTTGCGGGCGGGATCGCCGACGATCATCTTGCGGGTCGCATCCACCAGCCCATCCACCAGGGAGTCGTACACCGATTCATGGACATACACCCGCGAAGCCGCCGAGCATTTTTGCCCCTGCAGCCCGAATGCGGAGCGGTAGATCCCCGCAACCGCCCGATCGAGGTTGGCACTGGATGAAACGATAGTGGGATTCTTGCCCCCCATTTCCAGAATAACGGGGCGAGGGTACGGTCCTTTGGCCACCGAACGCAGGATGTGCATGCCGACCGCGTGCGAGCCGGTGAAGGTGTAGCCGTCGACCGCATGGTTGTCGACCAGGGACTGCCCTGAAACCTCGCCGTGGCCGGTCACCAGGTTGACCACGCCCTGCGGCAGATCCGCGTCCAGGAAGCAATCAAACAGCATGCGAACGGAAAGCGGAGTGTCCTCCGCCGGCTTGATCACCACGGTATTGCCGGTCACCAGGGCGGCTCCTGCAGGGCCGGCGGTCAGGGCAGCAGGGAAATTAAATGGGCTGATCACCACCCAAACGCCATACGGGCGCAGCACGGAAACGTTGGTGGAGGTGTACCCCTCGAGGGGATCGCGTGCCAGCTGCACACGATACCCGTTGTTTTTCTCAAAGTCGTCGCAGGCGAACCGGATCAGGTCGGCGGCCTCTTGCGCGTCGCCGAGGGCCTCCATGCGCGTTTTTCCGACTTCCAGGCACAGGGCGGCCGCCAGGTCATAGACACGATCATCGATGATCGAGGCCACCTTGCGGAGGTACGCCACCCGCTCCTGCCAGGGCAGCCGGCCCCAGGTGCGAAAAGCCTGCCTGGCCGCCTGGACGGCATCGCCCGCATCCCTGGGAGTCCCTTCTTGAAAGACCCCCAGAAGCAAATTCTTGTCGATCGGAGAGCGCGATTCCAGCTTCCTGCTCCCTACCCGTTCCTCTCCCCCGATATGCAACCCGTATTCCATTCCGAGGTTGCCCCGCATTGTATCGATCGCTTCTTCGAACCGGGTGTGCAGCGTATCCGGCGGGTTGTACATCGTCGCGTACGTAAGGCGAAAGCTCATGGAAATTCTCCTGTCAGGGAAAATCGTCAATTCTTGTGGGTGCGGATAGTATACCGCGGGGAATTTAAATCTAAATAGCTCCCCCGGCGCCACCCGGTCCGTTCCCTCTGCCTGAAATTCTTAGGCCTGTCCTGAACGAGGTGAAGGATCTCTTTAGCAGCGCAGCCGGCCGAAGGATCTGGCGGCGAAGCCGCTCATTGGGTCTACCGGCCTGGGGGTCCGGCGCCATTTAGGCCGAGGCCCGTTCCCCCTGGCTTCAAATCTGGCAGTCGGGGTTCAAATGGAAGAAATAAGGAGACTGCCCCAGGTGCTGTACCTGGAGCCGCAGAGTCTGGTTGGCCATGAGCAGGTAATCGAGAGCCATCCCACGCCGCTGGGCGGGATCGGGGATGCCTGCAAACAGCAGTTCGGCGACCTGAATGGCATTGGGGGCTGTCTGGCCGTTGATCCTTAGAACGACGTCCCCGACCGCCAGGCCATCTTTCCAGTAAGGATGGACCTT
Organism: Anaerolineales bacterium; assembly: GCA_041632295.1. GTDB lineage: Bacteria > Chloroflexota > Anaerolineae > Anaerolineales > JABWBV01 > DATDOR01. Next base: position 22,045 of record JBFKII010000017.1, read on the forward strand.
CGTCAGTACCAGGCGGCTGTCCTGCCATGCCCACCCAATCGTGCAGCGCGGGGTTGGGGGAGGAGGTATGGGGGTTGGTGGCGGCGGATCGGCAGCCAGTACGGGGCTGATACAGCCGGTCAGCAAGAAACCGAAGGCGATCGCCCAAAGCCAGGGGAAGACCAAGTTTGTTGGCCGCTGGCCTGCTTGTCTGTTCACTTCTCGCTCCTTTCCCATGTAGGGACTTCCCCCATGACGATAAAAAACGCCCCGGGGTTCCGTTTCGGTGGGACTTAAAGCCAAGCCGGCATTTCGCAAAGCGCCGGGCGTGGTAAAATCCTGCGGGATTTTGCCGGGCCGAGCCCGGCGTTCATTTTGTCTACAATCCGGGTTACGAAAGCGTTCCCGGGGATACGAGATTGGAGGTACGTTTTATGTCAAAAAAATGGGTGTACACATTCCAGAATGTAGAGGAAGCTGAATCGCATGCCGGTAGCTGGGAAAATGTCCGAGCGCTTCTCGGTGGCAAAGGGGCCAACCTGGCCGAGATGACCCGCATTGGCGTCCCGGTTCCGCCCGGGTTCACGGTGACAACCGAAGCCTGCAATGCCTACCTGGCAGCCGGGAACCAGTTCCCGGACGGGATGTGGGAGCAGGAGCTGGAGGCCATGCGAGCGACCGAGGCGGAGACCGGAAAGAAATTCGGCGATCCGGCCAATCCGCTGCTGGTCTCCTGCCGTTCAGGCGCCAAGTTTTCCATGCCGGGGATGATGGACACCGTACTCAACCTGGGGCTGAACGACGAGACCGCGCAAAGCATGGTGGAAAAGACCGGGGATGCCCGCTTCGTCTACGACGCCTACCGCAGGCTGGTGCAGATGTTCGGTTCGGTAGTGCTCAACATCGACGACGAAGCGTTTGAAGACCCGATCGATCACTATAAAGTAGAGAAAGGCTACAAAAACGACACCGAGATGACCGCCGAGGACTGGCAGGCCATCACCGAGAAATTTAAAGCCGTCATCCGGGAGCACAAGGGGTTCGACTTCCCGCAGGACCCGTATGAGCAGCTGCGCCTGGCCACCGAAGCGGTCTTCAAATCGTGGAACGGAAAGCGGGCGATCGATTACCGCAACGCAGCCGGGATCGCGCACGACCTGGGTACGGCCGTCAATATCCAGACGATGGTATTCGGCAATATGGGCTGGGAATCAGGCACCGGTGTGGCCTTCACACGCGATCCGGCCAATGGAAATCGCGAAATGTACGGCGATTACCTGCTCAACGCCCAGGGAGAGGACGTCGTTGCCGGGATCCGCAACACCAAGAAGATCGGCGAACTGGCCAATGAAATGCCCGAGGCTTACCGGGAGTTCGAAGAGATCTGCGAGAAGCTGGAGAAACACTACCGCGAGATGCAGGACGTCGAATTTACCATCGAAAACAGCAAGCTCTGGATGCTCCAGACCCGCGATGGCAAACGCACCGCCAAGGCAGCGGTCAAAGTCGCGGTCGATATGGCCAATGAAGGGCTGATCAGCAAGGAAGAGGCGGTCCTGAAGGTCGCCCCGGAGCAGGTGGACACGCTGTTGCACCCGCAGTTCGTGTACGAGTCAAAGCGAACGGCGGAAGCCGAGGGCAAAATGTTTGCCACGGGCGTCAACGCCTCCCCCGGCGCGGCGGTCGGGCGTGTCTATTTCGACGCAGACACGGCTGAAGCCAAGGCCAAGGACGAGGGCCAGGACGTGATCATGGTGCGCCCTTTCACCAAGCCCGATGACGTCCACGGCATGCTGGCATCCAAGGGCATCCTGACCTCCGAAGGCGGTGCGACTTCACACGCCGCGGTGGTCGCCCGCCAGTTCGGCATTCCCTGCGTGGTCGGCGCTTCGGCTATCCGCATCGATCAGGAAAACCGGCTTGTGCGAGCCGGCGAGGTCACCGTCAAAGAAGGCGACTGGGTATCGGTGGACGGCACGACGGGAGAGGTCTTTATCGGGCAGATCGATACCGTCTCCCCTTCCCTCGACGAGCAGACCGACCTGCTGACCCTGCTGGACTGGGCCGACGAGCTGGCCGCCACCGATGGCATCCGCAAAGCGCCCGAAGGCTGGCCGACGCGCGGGCTGCAGGTCTGGGCGAATGCCGACTACCCGGATGACGCCCGCCGAGCGCGCTCGTACGGCGCGCAGGGGATCGGCCTGTGCCGCACCGAGCACATGTTCTTCGAAACCGAACGCCTGCCGATCTTCCAGGATATGATCCTGGCCGACAGCTCCGAAGCGCGCCTGAAGGCTCTGGATAAACTGCTGCCTTACCAGCGTAGCGATTTCGACGGCCTGTTCGAGGCGATGAGCGGCCTGCCGGTCATCATCCGCCTGATCGACCCACCTTTGCACGAATTCATGCCGGACGAGCACGAGCTCCTCGAGCAAGTGATCGCCCTGCGGCTGAAAGGCGAGTCGGATCCGGAGAAGGAGAGCCTGCTGGCCAGCATCCAGGCCATGCACGAAAGCAACCCGATGATGGGCCTGCGCGGCGTGCGGCTGAGCGTGATGATGCCTGAGATCGTCGGGATGCAGGTGCGGGCGATCTTTGAAGCCGCAGCAGACGTCAAGCTGCGCGGGTTCGAACCGCACCCCGAAGTGATGATCCCGCTGACCGGGCATGTCAACGAACTGCACGAAATCCAGCCCCAGCTGGAGCGCATCGCCCGAGAGGTGATGGAAGAGAAAGGGGTCACCTTCGAATACAAATTCGGCACCATGATCGAGATCCCGCGCGCCGGGCTGACCGCCGACCAGGTGGCCGGAGTGGCCGAGTTCTTCTCTTTCGGCACGAACGACCTGACCCAGTTCACGTTCGGGTATTCGCGTGACGATGCCGAGCGCAACTTCCTGGTCAAGTACGTCGAAGAAGGGATCTTGCCGGTCAACCCGTTCCAGACGATCGACCGGGACGGAGTCGGCCAGCTGATGAAGATCACCGCTGAGAAAGGCCGGGCAGCCCGCCCGAACCTGGAGCTGGGGATCTGCGGCGAGCACGGTGGCGATCCCAGCTCGATCGAGTGGTGCCACCTGATCGGGCTCAACTACGTCAGCTGTTCGCCATTCCGCGTGCCGATCGCACGCCTGGCAGCCGCCCAATCTGCGCTCAAGCACCGCGCATAACGGTCAACACAAGCCCACAAGGAGCAGGCCACAAACCTGCTCCTTTTTGATTCCGCCTCCCGAGCGGTGGGGGCCGGGCCCCCTCGCGGGGTGGTAGAATTTTTCCAAGCGTTGATTCCCCGCCGGAAAGCAGGCCTCCTGCGGGGCGATCGTTTTCAAAGGGGTGCCCTGCCGATGAAACCTGATATCATTCCCCTGTTCGTGATCTCCGGCGGCTCCGGCTCGCTCGGCCAGCAGCTGATACGCACGGTCATGGCCCAGTTCCAGGGAGCGAACAATCCTATCCGGCTTTTCCCCAAAGTGCAGA
>JBFKII010000018.1:0-24513 GCA_041632295.1 Anaerolineales bacterium
CGCCCCATTGACCGCCCGAACCCGGCGCGGCGAGTCGATCAGCCGGTAGGTGTGTTTCCAGCCGCGCGGGCGCCGCACCAGTCCAGGATACATGTCCGGCAGCCGGTTGAAAGGGTACGGGGCGAATTCTTTGAAAAGATCGACCATCTCGCAGCGAAATTGGCCCGAAAAGCGCGCTTCCAGCGCTTCGATGATGGCCTCCGAGGCGCTGCGGTGTCCACCGCCGGTATCGGAATAGATGAACAGCAGGCGGGGTTTTTCCATTTGGCTGAAATTGGGGGTCAGACGGCCGGGCTATCCGAATCCCGGCCCAGGTTGGTCTTCACGCTTTTTGCCAGCTTGCGGCGGGTCAGCATCACCTGGCGGCCGCAGCCCAGGCACTCGATCTTGATGTCCGCTCCCAGCCGCAGGACCTTCCACTCGTCGCTGCCGCAGGGATGCCGCTTGCGCATTTTCAGTCGGTCGTCGAGCTGCAGATCGGGGAGCATGGTCTCACGCTGGGGTGGTCGGCGCCGTGGCGCGGGTGCGCGGCATTATAACATTGGTATAATTCCGCGCCATGGACCGCCTCCGGGGTTATTTGAGCCGCTTGACCACAGTGCAGTGGCTGATCCTGATCTTGATCGTCGGATTCTTCATGAGCCGCCTGCTGGCCGACCTGGTCAACCGTCCGGCCGCTTTCGTGGCCCGCATCGCCGCCATTCTGGTGGGCTTCTCTATTCACGAGTTCGCCCACGCCTACAGCGCAGACCTGTTCGGGGACGACACACCCCGCCGGCAGGGCCGCCTGACCCTGGACCCGCGCGCCCATCTTGATATCGTCGGCACGCTGGCACTTTTGTTCACCGGGTTTGGCTGGGCCAAGCCGGTCCAGGTCGACGCCTTCGCCCTGCAGCGCCGCAGTCCCTTCGCCATGTTGCTGGTGACGCTGGCCGGACCGGTCTCCAACCTGCTGCTGGCCATCGCGGTGGCCTTTCCGCTCAAACTGCGCCTGATCGACCCCTTTTCCACCAGCTCCCTGGTCTCCTGGCTGCCCACAATGGGAGGATTCCTGACCGAATTCGTCTTTATCAACCTGGTGCTCTTCTTCTTCAACCTGCTGCCGATCTTTCCGCTGGACGGCGAAAAAGTGGCGGTTGAGCTGCTTCCGCCGGACCTGTCCCGCGGCCTGGTCCGCATCCGGCCGTACGCCCCATTCATCCTGCTGATCGTGATCTTCGCCATTCCGCAGCTCCTCGGCCTGCTGATCGGTGCCCCGGCCAACTGGCTGCTGCGGCTGTTGGTGGCATGAAACAGGCCCGCTACCGCGCCCGCCAGTTCTGGCACGCCCTGACCTCCCGGCCCGATCCGCAGGACCTGCAGGCGGTGCGCGAACTGCTCTCCCCCTCGCTTTTTTTGCTGTTCTCGCGCCTGCAGCCGTCCGAGCAGGCCCACGCGATCGAGGTCTTTCGCAAAACCGGGCGGGTGGACCCGCACCCGGACCTGGCGGTCGCCGCACTGCTGCACGATGTGGGCAAGATCATGTACCCGCTCAACCTTTGGCAGCGGGTCCGGATCGTACTGGACGGCAACCGGCAAAATGGCCAGGACGCTAACGGCAGGAAGCCCACCCACCGGCTGGTGGCAGAGCGCCACCCGGCCTGGGGCGCGGACCTGGCCATAAAGGCGGGGGCTTCGCCGCTGGCGGCCGCGCTGATTCGCAGGCACCAGGAAACTGTTCAGTCCGGCTCCCGCTCCCTGGAAGACCGGCTGCTGGCCGTGCTGCAGGCGGCCGACAGAACAAGTTGAGGCGGACCCCATGACCAACCTGACCATCATCGGACTGGGGCGGATCGGCGCATCCGTCGGCCTGGCTTTAGGCCAGCACAAAGGTGCATTTCAGCGGACCGGGCACGACATCTCCCCCGAACACGCCCGCCAGGCCCGCCAGCTCGGCTGCGTCGACAGCATCTCCCACAACCTGCCCGCCTCGGTGGGCCAGGCCGATATCGTGCTGCTGGCGCTCCCTCTTGACCAGATCGAGGCCACCCTGCGCCATATCCGCCAGGACCTGCCTCCGGGCGCCCTGGTGCTCGACACCGCTCCGTCCAAGACCCAGGTGATCGCCTGGGCCCAGGCCCACCTGCCGGACCATTGCAGCTACATCGGCCTGTCTCCGGTGCTCAACGCCCGTTACCTCCTGGATCACGACATGGGACCGCAGGCCGGGCGCCCCGACCTTTTCGCAGGCTGCCAGATCGGGATCACCGCTCCGCGGGGGACCCGGGAGGGCCCTTTCGAACTGGCGCTGCACCTGGTGGACATGTTGGGGGCCCGACCGCTGTTCATCGATCCCCGGGAAGCGGACGGGGTGATGGCCGCACTGCACTTGCTACCGCAGCTGGTTTCCGCCGGGCTGCAGGCGGCAGTATCCCGCCAACCCGGCTGGCTGGAAAACCGCAAGCTTGCCGGCGGACCGTATGCCCGCCTGGTTGCGGCGCTGGCGGAAAGCGACACCCCCGAAGCCCTGGGTAGCGCGGCGGCGGCCAGCCAGGCCGACATGCTCCGCTTGCTGGACGCCCTGGTGGCCGAGTTGCGCTCCGCCCGGGGCTTCCTGGACGAGCGGGACCATGCCGGGCTGGCGGACTGGATCCGCAGTGCGGCGGACTCCCAAATAGAATGGCTCAAAGGCCGGAACGCCGACGATTGGGAGGTGCGCGCGGATGCCTGGGAGGTGCAACCGCCCTCCTGGTGGAACAGGTTGGGCGGCTGGTTCGGTTCCCGCCGAAAAGACGAAGACGACCCGAAATGAAAAGCCCCGACGAGTGCCGGGGCTTTTGGGTTGAGGTTCCCTGATAAATCGGAGGCGGGTCAGGCAGGACGAATACGCTTTGCCGGGGGAAAAACGGGGGCATCTGGCTTTTCCTGGCCGAATGGAAGCTGGTGTGAAATTTCAAAAAACCAGGCCATAACGGGTAACGAGGCGGGCAATTTGTGCCTTGAAAGCCTTTTCCACGACCGCTGATTCTCGAACAGCGATCTCGACATTTTGAAAGGCTCGAAATCCAACGCTGGCCAGTGCACCTCCGGTCGGCGGGAAAAAGCTGGATAAAAAATCCCGGTCTGATTACCTGGGAAGGCATTCAGGTTTTTCCCAACGCCTATGAGGAAATTAAGACAAACTTTTCCGCCAGGGTCTTGGATTTTCTCCAACCGGGACCTTCCGGGTTCACGGGTTGGGATTATCCGGTTGTCGCTCGAAAAAGTCCCGTCCACGGAAACAGGGGCTTGCAAGGGCGACTACAGCGGAATTTCCCGGCAGGCTGAAAAATTTTGGGACGGCCGCCCGGCTGGATTTGTAGCGTTCCCTGGTGGTCCTGACCGCCCTGCAGCGGTCTGCCATCCGCTGTTGGCCGGTTGCCAAGAGCAGATGCCGGACAGCTGGAGGTGCAGCCTGGCGGTCGTATGGATCAACAGTGCCAGCAGGCAGGGCAAGGAGAGCGGGTGAGCCGTCCTGGGTGGGCGGGAACCTCATCCGGCATGCGCCGGTTGCCCACCCAGGATCGCTCACATCATTTTTACCTGCTTCGCGCGCCCGGCTCGCTTGCCGCCAGGGCGATTTTACGCAGCATTTTCAGCCCGCGCGATTTGTGCTGCCTGACAAGATCCTGCGAGATCTCCATCGCCCGGGCGATCTCCGCCGTACCTTCGCCCCGGATAAAGCGTTTCAGGACCTGCCGGCGGCTGTCCGGAAGCATTTCGAGCCCATTGTGGAGCTGGGACTGCTTCCTGGCGATCTCGAAGGCGATTTCAGGCTCTTGGCTGGGTGAGTCCGCCAGCAGGAATGCGACTTTATCCAGGTTGATGCACGGCAGCCGCCGGCCTTTGCGCCGGGCCTCCCGGATCTTATTGCGGGCGATCCCTTTGACATAAGCTGAAAAGGGTACGCCCTGCCTGGGCCGGTAGCGGCCGCGCTCGACTTCTTGAAAAGCGGTGACCATCGTCTCCTGGAAAATATCCTCATCCGTCTCCGTGGAATAATTCCGCATCCGGATGAACTTCCGCAGCTTCTCGTTTCCATATCGCAGCTGCCACTCGTTCCAGGCCTGAATCCGGTCTAATCGGTCGGGGTTTTCGGCCGGCAGCAGCCGGCTGGCGAACGCTCCCTCGCCATCCGCACGTGACCACATTTTTGCCTCCTGGGTTTGTTGCCTTGGGGTGTGTTTCCACCAGGGTCGGAACAAAACGTATTCGGTTTTTAAGGTGCGTCTCGCGAGATGCAGCCGGTCTTCCGGCCGGCGGGGGCAATACGCCCCTGGTATGATGGCGCCGTGCGCCGGTTTGTGACAGATCTCGTCAACCCGGTTGACCGGATCGGGGATTGTACCATGCGCCCGTCACAAAACCCCTCAAATTGGACCTTTATTGGCATGCTGGAGACCTCTTTTCCACCCTATCCGATCGATGCCGGCTGGCTGAAAAGCCGCCTGCTGGCCGAGGGGCACATTCACCCTGGCGTCAATGTGGACATGACGACCGGCCCTGCCTTCGAAAGCAGCGCCGCCTGGCTGACCCCGCTGGAATTGCAGTTTACTCCCGACTCCGGGCTGCCAGCCCGCATGGTGCTGAAGACATACAAGCCCGGCTGGCACATGAGCGCCTTCGGAGAGATGTTCTTCCGCCGCGAACTGGCCGCCCTAACCGGCTTTCCCCACCTGGTCCCGGTTTATGACGCGCAGGTGGACCTGGAGGCCGGCCGGGCGTACAGCCTGATGGCCGATATCCGCACCAGCCACGAGATCCCGCCCTACCCCCTGCCGGACAGCTTCGATCCCGCTCCCGCCCTCCCCGCCCTGGCACGCCTGCACGCCGACTGGTGGGCGCACCCACGGCTGGAAGACCGGGCGGAGTTTTTCTTTTACCAGGGCGGCCCATTGGTGATGAGCCACGCCCTGAGCCCGGAGATGGTTGTCGCCCAGGCAGCCCGCCGGGCCAGCCGGCTGCCGGAGCTGGCTGCAGCGCTCGGCCCTGGTTTCAGCCGGTCGATGCGGGCGATTTATGAGCGCCTGTTCGCACAGTGGGCGTCGATCTTCAACCAGCGGCTTTCATCCGGCACCGGCATCACCCTGATCCATGGCGATTTCCACACCTGGAACCTGGCTTTACCGAAAAATCCGGACAGTGCACCGGTCTACATCCTGGATTGGGAGACTTTCAAGCGCGGCCTGGGGGCATACGACCTGGCGTACTGGATCATTTTTTCCGACGCCCCTGACCTTTGGCTGGCGGAGGCGGACCTGATGGCCGGATACCATCAGGCGCTGCAGGATGACGGAGTACCGGACTACGGCTGGCAGGCCTTTCTGGAGGACTACCGCCTATCCGTCTTATGCTGCCTGTTTCCGCCTCTGATGTGGGGCAGCCTGGAACGGGCGGAAAACGCCTTATCGTTTTTCGAGCGCTGGGACTGTGCTGCGTTCCTGGAGGGTAATTGAAAAAAACCCCGGTCCTTACGGACCGGGGCGTTTGATGTTTCAGGGTGTGGTTTCTGTCGGGGTGGGCTCGGGCGTCGGCTCGGGCGTCACCGTGACGGTGGTGGTTTCGGGCGCCGGGGGCCCGATATTCGGCAACGGGAACAGGAACGGGTTGTCCGCCGGGAGCAGCATGACACTGATGTTGGGGGCCAGCTTCTGGATGTACTCAAGCGTGAGCACGTCCGGATTGTTCGCGATGGCGGCTGCCAGCAGCCTCAAAGCTTCGGCTTCGGCTTCGGCCTGGATCAGGCGTGATTCGGCCTGCGCATTGGCCTGGATGACCAGCGCCCGGGCATCCCCATCAGCGCGGATGGCGGCGGCATCGGCGGCGCCCTGGGCGACCTGGCGAGCCTGCTCGGCCTCCTGGGCGCGCTGCTGCACGACGAACTGCTGTCGCTGCACTTCCTGCTCGGCGATCTGCTTCTGCTCAACCGAATCCGCATATTCTTCAGAAAAAGAGATATTGCGCAGCACAAAAGAGACCAGCACGAAACCCTCATCCTTGAGCACAATTTCCAGCCTGTCAGCGATCTGCTGGGTCAGGGTGGCCCGTTGTGTGCTGTAGACATCTTCAATTCCGTACACGGCTACCGCATCCCGGATAATCCCGCGCGCCTGCGGACGGACCAGGTTATCTACGTAATTGTTCTGCCAACGTATATGTACCTGTACAACATTGGTGGGGTCAATCGCGAAGATGACAGAGGCGTCTACAAAGACGATCTGGCCATCCAGGGTGCGGGCCTGGACCGAATCGTCCCCAGAAATTTGTCCTTCCTGGGGCGTCGATGACATGGTGTAGGTCTGGCGCGAGATCGGGTAGCGCTCGACACTCTCGAAGAACGGCACGATCCAGTTAAGACCGCCGCCCAGGTCACCGCGCACACCTTCCCTGCCCGGCAGCGCCGAGATCACAACCGCACGTTCCTGCGGTTGGACAAAAACCAGGCCCTGGCTGACCGTGGTCAAGATCAGCGCCAACACGATGGCGCCGATGATCAGGGTTCCAGCACCCTGAGAACCGCTGCCGCGCGAGGCGCGCAAGACGGTAAGGGCGATGGCGCCAATGACCAAAAGCCAAGCCAGTCCGGCCACAGCTCCAATAGCACTCGCAATATCCATGTATGGTTCTCCTTTGGAAAAAATGTACTGGACAATTTATCCGATTCAAATGCTGGTACAGGTAAACCGGGATGGCGGTCTCGCCGAAAGGCGCCTTTCCGCCCGTTCCCCCTGCCCGACAGCACGTTTTCATTTTATTTTAAGGCCCAGGCATGATACCATGCCGTCGTGAAACTATACGTAGGAAGGATATTAGAGTTTCGCCTCGAGCCCGGCGGCGGCCAAACCCCGGTGATCGCCTGTCCTCCCCGGGTCATCCCGCAGCCGGGGCAATACCTGCTCGCGGACAGCCCCACCGACAGCGATTCCCCGCTCAGCACGGTGATCTTCCCGCAGAAGATCCGGGCGGACGGGCTGGTGGCGGCGCCGATCGGCCGCCGCTTGCCGGACCCGGACTGGGATCTCGGCAGCCGCCTGATCCTGCGCGGGCCGCTGGGGAAAGGCTTCCGGCTCCCACCGGGCCTGCGCAACCTGGCCCTGGCCGCTGCCGGAGAGAGCGCCGCACGCCTGCTGCCCCTGCTCAGGCAGGCCGCCAGTGTGGCGCTTTTCACCGACGCCATTCTGCCTGCGCTGCCGCCAGAAGTCGAAATCCAGCCGCTGGGCGGCCTGGCGGATGCCTTATCCTGGGCGGATTACGTCGCACTGGATCTGCCCGGTGCGCCCGACCGCGCCCAGCGCTTTCTCGCCGGGCTGCGGTCTGCGCTCGGCATCGTTGAACCGGCACCGCTGCCCTGCCCGGGGCAGGCCCTGCTGTCCGGGCCGTTGCCCTGCGGCGGTATCGCCCAATGCGGGGTGTGCGCCGTTCGCACCCGGCGCGGGTACCGCCTGGCCTGCAAAGACGGCCCGGTTTTTACAATCAGCGAACTCAAATTCTGATTCCGAAGACAGGCTTTCGGGAGCGACCGATGAAAGTCCTTACCTTTTTTGCCCATCCTGACGACGAAACGGTGTTCAATGGGGGCGCCATGGCCTTGCTGGCTCAGGCGGGGGTGGAGGTCCATTTTTTATCCGCCACCCGCGGGGAAGGCGGCGAGACCGGGGATCCGCCGATCTGCACGCTCGACGCGCTGGGCGAACACCGATCCAGCGAGCTGGCCTGCGCGGTCGAAGCCCTCAGCGGCAGCAGCCTGTCATTTTTGGGGTATGTGGACCCGCGCGTCGGGCCGGATGAGGCTTTGTACTCTTTCACGGAAGACATGGACCAGCTGAAGGCACGCCTGGCGGATCGGCTGCTGGACCTGGAAGTTGACGTCCTGGTCACCCACGGGTCCAATGGGGAATACGGCCACCCCGCCCACCGCACCTGCCACCAGGCGGCGCAGATGGCAGTAAATTCGATCAACGGGCCTCGCCGGCCGCTGTTCTACACCTTCGCCCCCTTCTTCTCCGACCACCCGTATCCCAGACTGACGAACCAGGATGACACCGCCGACCTGATCCTCGACATCCGGCCCGCCCTGGCGCAGAAGACCGCCGCAATCCTATGCCACCAGACCCAGCACGACCTGTTCGTGCGCAAGCGCTCCGAGCACGCCGGCAGGAGGCTGGCGGTCGAGGAGGTCGTCATCGAGGTCGAAAGCCTGCACCGCGCCGCGAGCGGGCCAGCTGAAAAACAGACGGCTTTCGAAAATCTATTGGCGTCTCACCTGGTGCGGGAGGCTGGGCCTGGATGAGAGGGCCGCACCGGGCCAGGCCCGGAGGCATCATTCTCAGGTAGTCCTGTGGCCGGCAGTTTTTACGTTGGAAGCCTGGTGCAGGTTCGGCCCAGGCGGTTTGAACATCCAGCCAGGGTGTTTTTTTGATCGCGCCGCGAAAAATCTGACGCGGAGACCCAAAGTCGCCTTGCTTCGCGGCTTGGAAACACTGCCTCTCAGCGTCTAGCCTCACATCCCTTTGCAATGGCCGCCGGTTGAGCGGCCCCAAAGGGGCCGAATCGAAACCAAGTTCACCGGTAAAACTTGATACTTCGACGAGCAAAGTACAGGTTTCGACAGGATCAATCGGCGTTTTGCCTTATTTTTTTTCTAAAGTGTTGTGTAGTCAGTCTCGGCGTTACGCAAAGCAAACACTCTTCTGGCCGACGCCTGTCGCCTTTTCAGCGCAATTATCTGTATCGAAACTACTCTATGGCTGGGTGAGCGAAAGCAGGTTGCCGGCCGGGTCCTTGAACCAGGCCACTTGTGTGCCATCCGGAAATGTGTGGATCCCGAGGTCGTCCTGGTCGAAGGGCTCGTAGCGCTCAAACTGCACGCCGCGGGCGGCCAACTCCCGGCAATGCCCGCGGATATCATCGACCAGCCAGCCGAGCACGGTGAAGGGCGCCGGTTCGACCTTGGGCAGCACCGACATGCGCAGCATGATACCCGCCAGGTCCCAGACCAGCACCCCGGGCTCCTCGTGCAGCAGGTTCAGCCCCAGGACCGAACGGAAGAAATCCAGCGAAGTCTCCCGGTCGTCGGTCGCCAGGAAAGTGATGGGGGTGGAGTCTTGAAGCACGGTATACCTCCTTTGTGTTCTGGCCGGAGCCGGATCCCAAATGCCGGGCGGGTTCAGGTCACGCTTGCGGCGACCTGCTCGCCGTAACCCAGCAGCGCATCGCGCATCTGCTCGCTGCGGCCCTCGGCGTACACCCGCAGCACGGGCTCGGTGCCGGAGGGGCGGATCAGCAGCCAGGAGTCGTCCGCCATGACGTACTTGGTCCCATCGGTCGTCTGGACCTGGGCGACTTTCTCCCCCCCGATGGCCGGCGGCGCCTCGTTGGCAAGCTGCTGGGTCATAGCAAATTTGCGCACTGGCCGGTCGAGGCGCAGGTCCTTGCGGGCGTAGAACGCTGGCCCGACATCGCCCAGGAGGTCGTCGACCAGCTCGACCAGTGTCCCGCCGGAGCGCGCAACGATCTCCAGCAGCAGCAGCCCCATCAGGATGCCATCCCCCTCGGGGATGTGCCCCTTGAACGAGATCCCGCCGGACTCCTCGCCCCCTATCAGCACGTCTCCATTGAGCATGTGGTCGGCGATGTGATTGAAGCCCACGGGGGTCTCGTGGATCGTGGCCCCGAAGCGTTCGGCCAGCCGGTCCAGCATGCGGGTGGTCGAGACTGTGCGCACCACGTCCCCGCTCAAGCCGCGCTGCTCGACCAGGTGGCGCAGGGCGAGGGACATAATCAGGTGGGGGTCGATGAAGCGGCCGCGCTCGTCCATGGCCCCGACCCGGTCGGCGTCTCCGTCGGTGGCGATGCCAAAACTGCCCATCCCGGCGGCGATGGCACCCGCCAGGGCGCCCAGGTGGCGGGCGATCGGCTCCGGGTGCACCCCGCCGAAACCGGGGTTCAGGTCGCCGCGGATCTCGTGCACTTCGCAACCGGTTCCCTGCAGGATGCCCATGATGGCCCCTTTGCCGGAGCCGTACATTGAATCCACCACGATGTGGCGCCGCCGCTCCCCGATGACGTCGAAATCGATCAGCGTGCGCAGGTGGTCGTAATAGGCCGGCATCGGGTTGAATTTTTTGATCAACCCGCCGTCCCGTGCGCGCTCGAAATCCATCAGGTTCGGGCCGCGCGCCTGCTCCTCGTTGTCGTTGAGATAGATCTCGACTCGCTTGGCCTGCTCGGGCAGGGAGGCCCCGCCGTAGCTCGACTTGAGCTTGACGCCGTTGTAACGCGGGGCGTTGTGCGAGGCGGTGATCATCACCCCCGCCCGCGCCCCCAGGTGGCGCACGGCGTAGGAAATTGCCGGTGTCGGGGTGTGCGCCTGGGCCAGGTAAACGGTATAGCCGTTGCCGGCCAGGACGCGCGCCACGTCGCGCGCATAGCGATCGGATAGAAAGCGGGTGTCGAAGCCGACCACCATGGCATCGGAGGTGGGCTTGTAGCGATCCGGGGCGCCTTCGTTCCAGCCGCCGGATGCGACCGCATCGGCGATCGCCTGGGCGACGACGCGCAGGTTGTGAAAAGTGAACGTATCGGAAATGACGGCGCGCCAGCCGTCGGTACCAAAATGAATGGGCATATCTTTCTCCTGAAGTCCGCGCGATTCTACCCGCACTTTCGAAATTATTGGTCGCAGTCCTGCGGCTTGCCCCACAGCACGGCGGTGTGCCGGGTTCGGGCGCATCGCCGCAGGCCGAACCATGACAACGATCCCGCCGGCCCGCTGCTACTCATAAAGCGGGCAGAAAGTCGGGGGCCCTGACGTTTGCCTGGCTATCTCGCTTCGTGTAAAATTTTTTCATGGCTGAAGAGATCGGGTTTGATAACCCCGAAAAGCGGCGCATCCTATCGGTCATCCGTTCCAGCCACCTGTTTCACGGCCTGTCGGAGAACGAACACCGCCACCTTTCGGGCATGTTCCGGGTCCAGGCGCTGCGGCCCGGAGAACTGCTGTTCGCCGAAGGGGACCGCGGCAGCAGCTTTTATTTCGTGATGACCGGCCAGCTGATCATCTCGCGCACCTACAAAGGTGAAGAGCAAACCCTGGCCACGATCGTGCGCGGCGATTTTTTCGGGGAAGGCGCGCTGCTGAACAACAGCACTCGCCGGGCGACCATCCGGGCGGTGGACGAGGCCGAAGTGATCCGCATGGACCGGGTCTCCTTTTTCAACATGCTGCAGTCCTACCCGGACATCAAGGTGGAGCTGCAGATTGTCAGCAAGGGCTACGATATCGCCCGCAAACGGCAGTTCACCTGGCTGGCCGACGAGGAAGCCCTGCACCTCGTGGCCCGCAAACACAGTCTGGTCCTGGTACTGAACATGCTGCCGCCCACGCTGCTGGGCTCGGTCGGGCTGACCCTGACCGGGCTGGGGCCCTACTACGCCGTCCCCGCCCTGACTTATGCCGGGATCGCCACCCTGGTCGTGGCGGCCATCTGGGGGATCTGGCGCTACCTCGACTGGGGCAACGACTATTACATCGTCACCGACCACCGGGTCGTCTGGCTGGAGAAGATCATCCTGCTGTACGAGAGCGTCCAGGAGGCCAAGCTGACCGAAGTGCGCTCGGTCGATATTTCGACCGACCTGCTGCAGCGCATTTTCAATTTCGGCGACATCCACGTCCGCACGTACACCGGGGTGATCAGCATGCGCAATATCTCCACCCCCGAGCAGTTCAAGGCGCTGATCGAGGAATACTGGAAGCGTGCGGTCGAAACCGCCCGGGCGGAGGAGAATCGGGAAGTGGACCGCCGCCTGCGCGAAAAGATCGGCCTGCCGATCGAAAAACCCAAAAGAAAAGGCCAGCCGGCTGAGGAGGAAGCCCCGCCCGAAGGCCCGCCCAAAAGCAAGCCGCTCTCCGAGACCATCTTCACCAATTTTTTTAAGATGCGCTACGTCCAGGGAGACACGATCGTTTACCGCAAGCACTGGTTTCTGCTGCTGATAACGGTCTGGAAGCCGACCCTGTCGCTGGCCACCCTGCTCGGGCTGGGCACATACCTGGTTGTCAACTATCCCAACCGGGTGATGACCGCCCTGTACATCCTGCTGCTGATCGGCTTCCTCGGCTGGTGGCTCTACCAGTACTGGGACTGGCGCGACGACCGCTACGAACTTACCCGCGACAGCTTCACCGACCTGGACCGCACCCCGCTCGGGCGGGAAAACCGCCAGACCGCCCCGCTGGAAAATATCCTCAGCCTCGAGCACGAGCGGGTGGGAATCCTGGGTATCCTGCTGAACTTCGGCACGGTTTCCATCAACGTGGGGGACAAGACTTACGAATTCGAAGGCGTGCACAACCCCGCCCAGGTCCGCCAGGAAGTCTCCGACCGCCAGCAGGCCCGCGTGCACCAGGTGGAGCGCGATCGGGTGATACGCGAAGAAGAGCGCCAGATGGATTGGTTTGCGCGCTACCATCGCAACGCCAGCGAGCTGTGGGCTTTCGAAGAGCGCGAGCTCGAGAGCGAAGAGGACGATTTCGAGTTGAAATAGGTTCCTGCCGCACCGGAGGCGGCGTTAAATGCCGGTGTGGCCCCAACCAGGTCCCAAGGCGTTCTCAAAGTCCGTTGACAAAAGGGCCTTTCGCTAATTGAGTAGGCCGCGAAGCGACCGTATCGAAACCGAGAAAGGCGGAAAACTGGGTTTCGACAGGCCCTTCGACAGGCTCAGGGCAGGCTCAGGGCAGGCCCTTCGATTGCACTCAGGGCATGCTCAACCACCGTTTTACGCCAGGTTTCGCGACTTTGAAAAAGCCATGAACCAGGTCCGGTGAGGGGTTTCTTGCTGGGGAGGGGGTCGGTTACAATAATGCACCATGGCGCTCAGACCAATTGTCACCCTTCCCAATCCCATCCTGCGGAAAAAAGCCCGCAAAGTGACCGACTTTGGCCCCGAACTTCAGAGCCTGATCGAAGATATGATCGAGACCATGCAAGACGCCCCCGGCGTCGGGCTGGCAGCCCCACAGGTCAATGTCCCGCTGCGGCTTTTCGTCGCCGAATGGGGCGATGACGAGGACGAAGAGACCCCCAAACAGCTCTACGTGCTGGTCAATCCCGAAATCAAGCGCTTATCGCAGGAGACCGTCATCGGTGTGGAGGGCTGCCTGTCCATCCCGGGGATCGTGGGGGAGGTGGAACGCGCCCGGGAGGTCACCGTCCAGGCCCAGAACCGCCATGGCCAAAAAATGAAGCTGAAGGCGCAGGGCTGGCTGGCGCGCATCCTGCAGCACGAAACAGACCACCTGAACGGGGAATTGTTCATCGAAAAGGCCGAGAAAGTGTGGAAGCAGTCCGCGCAGGAACCTGAAGTCCCGGCCGCCGACTGACCCCTACATGCGCCTGACCCACCTGTCCCTCACCAATTTCCGCAATTTCACCCGGTTGGACCTGCCGGTACCGGCCGGCACCACCCTGATCCTCGGCCAGAACGCGCAGGGAAAAACCAGCCTGCTGGAGGCGGTCTACCTGCTGACCGCTTTCACTTCTTTCCACGCCGACAGCGACCGGCAGCTGATCAACTTCATCACGGCGCAGGAGCGCCTGGCGGTGGCCCGCATCGTCGCCCGCTTCGAAAAGGACGGACGCAGCCACGAGTTGGAGCTGCGGATCATCAAAGAATCCAACGGGCCCGGCAACGGCCGGGTGCGCAAAGAGGTGCTGCTGGACGGGCTGCGGATGAAGCTCGGGGAGGCCGTCGGCCGATTCAACGCCGTGCTGTTCCTGCCTCAGATGCTGCGCATCGTGGAAGGATCGCCCTCCGAACGCCGGCGCTACCTGGACCTGGCGCTGGCGCAGGTCCTGCCGGATTACACCGCCGCCCTGGCGGCCTACAACAAGGTGCTCGCCCAGCGCAACGCCCTGCTCAAGCAGATCGCCGAGAGCGGCAGCGATCCGTCCCAGCTGAGCTATTGGGACGAAGAGCTCACCGTCCTGGGGGCGCGCCTGATCCGCCACCGCATCCGGGCGCTCCAGGAGATCGAGTTCATCGCGGCCCAGATCCACCTCGACCTGACCCGCGGCGCCGAAGTGTTGCGGCTGGACTACCGGCCCTCATACGACCCGCTTCCTAACCCGCAGGGGCAGCTGGCGCTCGAATTGGCCGACCAGAAAGACCGCAGCGGTTTCAGCCAGGAAGGTCTGCAGGCCGGCTTTGCGCAGGCGCTGCAGGAAAACCGTGGGGAAGAGCTGGCGCGCGGGGTCACCACCATGGGCCCCCACCGAGACGAGTTGCGTTTCCTGGCAAATGGGATCGATCTAGGCACGTTCGGCTCGCGCGGCCAGGTACGCTCTACCATGCTGACCCTCAAGCTGGCGGAGGTCGCCTGGGTGCGGCAAAAAATGGGCCACTGGCCGGTCCTGCTGCTGGACGAAGTGCTGGCGGAGCTGGACGAAATCCGCCGTGCGGACCTGCTCAGCCGCCTGCAGGACAGCGAACAGGTGCTGGCGACCACCACCGAACTGTCGATGTTCTCCCCCGAGTTCGTGGCCGCCGCCAATATCTGGCAGGTGGAAGGGGGGCGGGTGCGCGCATAGCGCCGCCTCGCTGCAGAGAGTTGGGGGGGATGGGCGCCAAGCGCCGATCGAAGGACCTCTATTTTTTCAAAATCGAGTCTTTGAGCGCCCGGGGAAATTGGCAGGCAGCGCGGCGCGGAACGGAGCCCTGGCGAGAGCTTGATTCGAGCGGTATTTAGGATGCCGAAGGCGTAAACGGCAAAACCCTGACCTGCAGGGTCAGCCAGACAGCGGACGTTTGGACGGGACCCCAGTTCGCCGGGGATAACGCTCCGGGGTCGGACGCTCTTTTTCAAGCACCACGATGCTGCGCAGGTCGGACAGGCCTGGCAGGGTGACCGTTTCCACCTGGCTGAGTCGGCCGCCGAGAGTTTCGATCGCCCCCAGGGCCTCCTGCGCCTCCGCCTGCCCGCCGGACCCTTTTTGCGCCAGCGCGCCGCCTCCCAGCCTGACCAGGGGCAGCAGGTACTCGGCCAGCACGGGCATAGGGGCCAGCGCACGGGCGACCGCCCAATCGTAGGTCTCGCGGTGGGCCGGGTCCTGCCCGACCACTTCCGCCCGTTCGGCCAGTACCGTGACCGAATCCAAACCCAGCTCATCGGCCACCCGTTCGCAAAAGCGGGCTTTTTTGGCGGCCGACTCGACCAGGGTCAGGCGCAGTTTCGGGGCGGCGATCTTGAGGGCCAACCCCGGGAAACCCGCACCGCTGCCGACATCGACCAGCGCCCCAGTGGCATCGCCCAGCAGCGGCATGCAGGAGAGCGAGTCGAGGAAATGGCCCACCCGCACCGCTTCCGGGTCGCGAAACGCGGTCAGGTTGAAGCGCGCATTCCAGGTTGAAAGCAGGCCGGCGTAGACGCCGAAAGCCTGCAGCTGCTCAGCGTTCAGCCGCAGGCCGAACAGCGCCAGGCTGTCCGCCTGCAGTCGTTGGAGGTCCATCTTCGGGGAAAGAAAAACCCCGGCGAAGGTGCCAGGGCATCATGTTCAGGGGTTAAATGCAAACAAACGGCTGGATGATCGCCGCGGCAGTGTCTACGGCTGCTTGGGCTGCTGGACGGCCTTGCGATGGCGGAAAATGATCCGCCCGCGGGTCAGGTCATACGGCGAGACCTCGACCTTGACGCGGTCCCCCAGCAGGATGCGGATGTAGTATTTCCGCATCTTGCCCGAGAGGTAGGCCAGGATCTCGTGCCCGTTGTCCAGCTTGACGCGAAACTGGGTGCCCGGCAGGGCTTCTATTACGGTGCCTTCGAGCTGCAGTTTGTTATCATCTTTCGCCATAAAATATCTCCGATTCTGGTCGGCGGCTACGAACGGCTCAGGGTCCGCTGCCGGCGCTGGTTGCGGCGCAAGGCCTTCTTCTTCTGGATCCGGCGGGCCTCGCTTTTCGAGACGAACCAGCGTTTCCGCTGGACATCACCCAGCACACCGGCCCGGATCATTTTTTTGCGGAAACGGCGGAACAGTTGGTCGCTTGTTTCGTTGTGGCGCATGCTCACTTTCATCGATCTCACCTGGTTGTCGTCTACCGACGAATTACGGGCACTTTCCCGGCCGCAATAAAAAAAACGGCTAGCAATTTCCATGCAGCCGAGTGGGTTCGTGTCAGGATAAGGTTCGAACAGAGAGTATCTTCGGTCAAATGCTCCTGAGGACTAACGGCCCGGGATCGTACTGCCTGAGTGCCGGAAAGAATTATACAGGCCGCCTGAACTCCTGTCAATCTGGAAAATGGCCCCCAGGGGCTTTCCAGGCCCTTTTTTGCATCCAGGGAGGCCTCCGGGCGGGCCGGCTGCAAGGTTTGGGCACAGGAGCGGATCCAATCGGCTCTCGCCGGACAGCGAGCGACTTTACCCCGCGCAACGATCTGAACGATGTCGCTCGCAGCCCCTGCGCGGTGAACCGGGGGCCTGCAAATTGGCGGTATACTACCTCTGCCCGCCAGGCTGCAAGGAACTGCCATGACATTCGAAGAAGAGAAAAATCGCTGGGAGCAAGAGGTGCTCGAACCCAGTATCGAGCGGCATCCGGAGCGCAAAGCCGAATTCCAGGCCAGCTCGGTGCCCCTGCCACGCTTTCTGACCCCCTCGGAGGACGGCCAGCGCTACCTGGAACAGCTGGGCTTTCCGGGGGAATACCCGTTCACGCGTGGGGTCCAGCCGACCATGTACCGCGGGCGATTCTGGACCATGCGCCAGTACGCCGGCTACGCATCCGCTCAGGAATCGAACGCCCGCTACCGCTTCCTGCTCGAGCAGGGGCAGAGCGGTCTATCGGTGGCCTTCGACCTGCCGACGCAGATCGGCTACGATGCGGACGACCCGATCGCTGTAGGGGAAGTCGGCAAAGTGGGGGTCTCGATCTCCTCGCTGGCGGACATGGAGACCCTGTTCGAGGGCATCCCGCTCGAGCGGGTCTCGACCAGCATGACGATCAACGCCCCGGCGGCCATTCTGCTGGCGATGTACATCGCGGTGGCCCGCAGGCAGGGGGTGGAGGCGCAGCGGCTGCGCGGCACGGTGCAGAACGACATCTTGAAGGAATATGTCGCCCGCGGTACATACATCTTCCCGCCGGGCCCGTCCATGCGCCTGGTGACCGACCTGTTCCGCTACTGCCGGGCGGAGGTGCCGCGCTGGAACACAATCAGCGTATCCGGCTACCACATCCGCGAAGCCGGCGCCACCGCCGCCCAGGAAGTGGGCTTCACGCTGGCCAACGGCATCGCTTACGTCGAAAAAGCGCTTGAGGCCGGCCTGGATGTGGACGATTTCGCCGGCCAGATGTCGTTTTTCTTCAACGCCCACAACAACTTCCTGGAGGAGGTGGCCAAGTTTCGAGCCGCCCGCCGGCTGTGGGCCCGGACCATGCGCGAGCGCTTCCGGGCGCAGAATCCCGCATCCTGGCGGCTGCGCTTCCACACTCAGACCGCCGGCTCCTCGCTGACCGCCCAGCAGCCTGAGAACAACGTGGTCCGTGTAACCCTCCAGGCCCTGGCGGCGGTGTTTGGCGGCACGCAGTCGCTGCACACCAACAGCCTGGACGAGGCACTGGCTTTGCCGACCGAGCGCGCCGTCCAGATCGCGCTGCGCACCCAGCAGATCATTGCCCACGAATCAGGCGTCGCAGACACGGTCGACCCACTGGGAGGCTCGTACCTGATCGAGAACCTGACCGATGCAGTCGAAAATGCGGCCGCCGCTTACATCGAGAAAATAGACGACCTGGGCGGCGCCCTGGCAGCCATCGAGCGCGGTTACATCCAGACCGAAATCCAGAACGCGGCTTATGACACCCAGCGAGCCGTCGAGAAAGGGGAGCAGGTGGTGGTCGGGGTGAACGCTTTCGAAAGCCAGGAAAAACCCAGCCTTGAAACGCTGCGCGTGGACCCGCAGATCGAGAACGAACAACGCCGACGGCTGGCAGCGCTGCGAGAAACGCGCGACAGCCAGCGAGTTTCCGAGCTGCGCTCCCGGCTGCAGCAAGCCGCCGCGGGGCAGGAAAACCTGCTGCCTCTTCTGATCGAATGCGTGCAGGGGGATGTCACCCTGGGTGAGATCTGCGGGACGTTGCGGGATGTTTGGGGCGAATATCACCCGACCGCCTGGGTTTAAATCCTGACCAATGGAACTCCAACGGGCGGGGGGCTTCCGCCCCTCGTGCGCAAGGAAGAAACATGCCGACCATCAAACAGATCAACCACATCGCCATCGTCGTCGACGACATCGATTCCGCCCTCGAATTCTGGCGGGACGCACTCGGCCTGGAGCTCTCGCACGTTGAAGACGTCCCGGACCAGCACTCCGTGGTCGCCTTTTTGCCCAGCGGGCAAAGCGAAATCGAGCTGGTAAAACCCACCACGCAGGACTCGGGGGTCGCCCGTTATCTTAATAAGCACGGGCCGGGGATGCACCACATCTGTTTCGAGGTGGAAGACATCCGGGGGACACTGGAGAGGCTCAAGGCGCACGGCGTCCAGCTGATCAACCCGGAGCCGACCATCGGTACCGGGGGCAAAAAGATCGCCTTCATCCATCCCAAGAGCACCCACGGCGTGCTGATCGAGCTGTACGAACTCACCGAACACGAAACCGAGATCCGCCTCGGACGCGCCCGGGAGCTGGCCGACCGGGTCATGGCGCGCGGCCAGGTGGCCGTTTCCGCCGCGATGGGCTTCCTGCGCGGCCTGCGCAATGGGGACGACGAGCTGCCGCCTGAGATCAGATACTGAGTCAATCCGGTTGCATCCTTTGAAGTGCCAAACCCCTGGCTGAACGCCATCCACAGGACCAGGAGTAATTTCTATGGAGCGGACATCCGAAAACACCCTCAAGTTTCCGCTGCATGGCTGGCTCGGGCTGGCCCTGATCGTGATCGTCTGGCCGGTCAACTGGGCTTTCGCCGGCCCTTTCCCGCTGACGGCCTACCTGTTCAGCCCGCTCTGGCTGGGCTACGCCCTGACCGTCGATGCCCTCAACGTGGTCCGCAGCGGTACGTCCCTGCTTATCCGGGACCGCAGGAAATATGCCGGGCTTTTTGTGATCTCGGCGCCGGTCTGGTGGCTTTTTGAACTGATCAACTGGCGCACGCAGAACTGGCACTACCCGGGTGAGGAGCTCCTGACCCCCGGTCTGCGGTTTGTTCTGTTCACCATCAGCTTTTCGACGGTCATCCCGGCGGTCTTCGGCACCGCCGAACTGGTCGCCGGGACCCGATGGATTCGCCGGCTGGGCCGCGGTCCGGTCATCCGCCCCACCCGCCTCACGACCTGGCTGTTCTTCTGCCTGGGGATCGGGATGTTAGTCCTGCTGATCGCCTGGCCCAAGATCTTCTTTCCGTTTACCTGGTTGTCGCTCTATTTCCTGCTGGCCCCGGTCAACGTCTGGCTGGGGCACCGCTCGCTGTCAGAGGGCTCGGCCCGCGCCGATTGGCGCCCGGTGGTCGCCATCTGGATCGGCACGCTGATCTGCGGCTTCTTCTGGGAGATGTGGAACTGGTATTCTTTTCCGAAGTGGATCTACACCATCCCCTGGGGCGATGGACTGCCGATTTTCGAGATGCCGCTGCTGGGCTATCTCGGCTACCTGCCCTTCGGCATGGAGCTTTTCGCCATCTACCATCTGGTCACCGGATGGTTGGGGGACCGGCGAACCCAATACGTGACCACCGGGCTGCTGCTTGACGCGGATGCCTGAGCGAACTTTCCGGACACACCCGCGCCTGGAAGACCGCGAGCCGATCCGCCGCTGTGGCTGGCCCGCATGCCGGGCGGCCTGCTGTGTTTACGGCACCTGGGTGGACGAGAGGGAGATGGAAGAAATCCTGGCGCACGCCCACCTGGTCAGCCCGCTACTCAAACCAGGCCGCCGGGACCCTGAGGCCTGGTTCGGCCAGGTGCGCGAGCCCGACACTCACACCCCGCGCGGCACCGTCCTGCACACCACGGTGATTGAAAACCCGGGGCACTACGGCGGCTCCGCATGCATTTTTTTGATGGGCGACTACCGCTGTGCGCTGCAGGCCGCATCAGAAGCGGCGGGTATGCACCCCTGGCGCCTGAAGCCTTTTTACTGCGTGCTGCACCCGCTGGACCTGGACGAACACGGACGCATCACGCTGGACGAAACCCGGCACCTGGTGGTGGAGCCGGCGAGTTGTACCCGGGAAGGGGAAAACGAGGTGCGGCTGAAGGACCTGTTTGCTGAGGAGTTGGATTTTTTGATCGCAGATCGTTGATCCCAGATCGCAGATCTGAAATCCGGGGTCTGTGATCTTCGATATCCCTATTCGTACCGCAGCGCTTCCACAGGTTCGAGGTTCGCCGCCCGGTTGGCGGGATAGATCCCGAAAAACAGCCCCACCGCAGCCGAAAAGATTGTCGCCAGCAGGACTGCGTCCACGCCGATGACGGGGACGAAATCCGTTTCGTTGGCTACGGCGATCTGGCCGACGATCACCGAGATCAGCCAGCCCAGCCCGATCCCGATCAATCCGCCGATCAGGCTGAGCACCGAAGATTCCGTCAGGAATTGGACCAGGATGTCGGTGCGGCGCGCCCCCAGGGCCTTGCGAAGCCCGATTTCGCGCGTCCGCTCGGTCACTGAGACCAGCATGATGTTCATGATGCCGATCCCGCCCACCAGCAGAGAAATGCCGGCGATGCCGCCAAGAAAGATGGTCAGCACCCCGGTGATAGAGGCGAAGGTGTCCAGAAACTCCTGCTGGGTGGCGATGGTGAAATCGTCGATGCCGACCTCGGTACGGTGGCGCGTGCGCAGGATCTGGGCGATCTCCTCCTGCGCCTGGGGGACTGCCTCGGCGCTGATGGCCTGGACCAGAATGACGTCCACCCGGTCGGAGGTGGAGCGCCGCAGCAGCCGGGTCTGGGCGGTGGTCAGGGGGATGATGATCTGGTCGTCTTCGCTCGGCCCAAAGCCGCCCCCGCCCTTGGCCTCCAGCACCCCGATCACCCGGAAGGGCTGCCCCTCGACACGAATGGTCTCGCCGGTGACCGCCTCCCGCCGGCCGAAGAGCGCATCGGCCACTTCCGGCCCGAGGATAGCGACCGACGCCCGCCCCAGGATGTGTCCCTCGTTGATGAACTCCCCCTCGGTGACATCGTAGTTGCGCACCAGGGAGTATTCTGGCGTGACGCCCTGGATCGTGGTGGTCGTGCTCTCGCCGCCGAAGGTCACTTCCCCGCTGCCCTGCAGCGCCGGGGCGACCGCCGAAACCGAAGGCGCTGCAAACGGCTCAGCCAGAGCGTTGGCGTCCCCCAGGGTCAATGGGGAGGGGTTGCGCACTTCATCCCCGCCCCCCCGGAAAACGAACATCAAATTGGTGCCGATACCCTGGATCGAACCCGTGATCGATTCCTCCGCCCCGCGCCCGATCGAAAGCATGGCGATCACCGCCCCCACCCCGATCACGATCCCCAGGATGGTCAGGCCGGAGCGCAGCTTGTTGCCGGCCAGCGATTCGATCGCTTCGTAAAACGCCTGCAAAATGGTCATCTTTTCGCTCCGCGACTCATGACTCCACCACCCCATCCCGGATCTGGATCACCCGCTGGGTCTGTTCGGCGACTTCCGGGTCGTGCGTGACGATCACCAGCGTGGTGCCGCGTTCCTTGTTCAGCGTGAGCAGCAGTTCCATGATCTCGTCCCCCGATTTGGTGTCCAGGTTGCCCGTCGGCTCGTCCGCAAGCAGGATGGCGGGGTCGTTGACCAGCGCCCGGGCGATAGCCACCCGCTGCTGCTGGCCCCCGGAAAGCTCGGTCGGCCGGTGCGTGACCCGGTCCGCCAGACCGACGGACACCAGGGACTTGCGTGCCTGGTCGCGGCGCCCGCGCGTCACCCCGGCGTAGCGCAGCGGCAGCTCGACGTTCGAGAGCGCCGTGGCGCGCGGCAGCAGGTTGAAGCTCTGGAAAACAAAGCCGATCTTGCGGTTGCGGACCTCGGCCAGCTGGTTGTCGTCCATCTCCGAGACACGCTCGCCGTCCAGAAAATAATCGCCCGCAGTCGGCCGGTCGAGGGCGCCGATGATGTTCATCAGGGTGGACTTTCCGGAGCCGGATGGTCCCATGATCGAGACCACCTCGCCGCGCTCCACGGACATCGTCAGCCCGCGCAAGGCGTGCACCTCAACGTCCCCCATCTGGTAGACCTTGGTCAGGTTCTCTGCGGTGATGACGAGTTCGGACATCAATTGCCTCCCGGGCCGCCGCCGAAGATGGCGCCGAAGTCCGTCGGCGGGTTGAGTACGATCTGATCCCCTTCCTGCAGTTCGCCAGACAGCACCTCGCTGTGGCTGTCGGAGGAGGCGCCCAGCACCACCCGGACCGGCTCGGGCTCGGGCGAGTTGGGGCGCAGCACGTAGACCACCCGTTGGCCATCCAGGGTCCGTACGGCCCGGTTGGGGACCACCAAAACGTCCTCGAGCTGGCTGACCACCAGGTTGACAGCCGCCGTCATACCCGGCCGGACGTCCTCATCTGGATCGAGCAGCTCGACGGTCACCTTGAAACTGACCACACCCTGGACAGTGGTCCCGACCAGGGCGACATCGGTGACCACGCCGCTGTATTCCCTGGCCAGCACGGCGTCGAAAGTCAGGATCACGTTCTGGTCGACTTCGATGCGATTGATATCGACCTCCGACACTTCCACATCGACCAGCAAATGGGAAAGGTCATCCAATCGGAAGGCCACGGTTCCGGCCGTCACCTGGTCTCCTGGCTTGACCAGCACCTCGGAAATGGTCCCGCGGAAGGGCGCGCTGATGAAGGCCGAGTCCAGGGTCGCCTGGGCAGCGGCCAGGCGGGCTTCCGCGGCGGCGATGTCATCCGGGTCGGGCCCGCTCTGGATGCTGGCCAAGTTTTCCTGCGCATCAAGAAGCTGGGCTTCCAGCAGGGCGATATTGCCAGGAGAGGCGCCGTCTTTGATCGCCTCGTAATCCCGGTAGGACTGGTCGCGCTGGGCCTGGGCGCGACCCAGGTTGGCCTCCGCGACGGCGATATCGACCGGGTTGCCTGTGCTGAGCAGTCCGTTGAGCTTGCGCACCGCGGCATCGTACTGCTGCTGGGCGGCGGAAAGGCGCGCCTGAAGGTTGGCGCGGATCAGGTTGTCCTCCGGCTTGTTGGCATACGGCTCGTACTGGTCCTGGGCGCGCTCCAGGGCGTCCCGGGCCAGGATCACCTGGGCCTCCTGCGCGTCGATGTCCGCCTGGCTGGCCGGGGTCTGGAGGAGGCGCAACTGCCGATCGGCATCTTCGACCGCTTTTTCAGCGTCGGCGATGGCGGTCAGCGCGTTGGCCTGCTGAAGCTCGGGGTTGAGGGCATCCTCCAGGGCCTGCTCCGCATCCTCGACCGCTTTCAGAGCCTGGGCTTCCTGGAGGGCGGTGTCGTACAGGTTATCCAGGGCCTGCCGCGCGCTGACCAGGTCTGCCTGGGCCAGGATGACGTTCTGGGGCAGGCTGGTCTGGCGGATTTCGGCCAGCCGGTCGCCGGCTTCGATGCTGTCGCCGGCGCGCACAGCGACACCGTCCACCGTGCCGGAGGTCTGCCAGACCAGGGTGGCGCTCTGGTTCGAGCGCACGACCCCGGTGGCGCCTACCGTGGCGACCAGTGCATCTCGCCCTGCGGCCTGGGTCTGCAGATTGGCCAGGGCTTCGGCGCGGGCCTGCTGCGCACGGAAGCGGCCGAAAAAGAAGATGGCTGCCACGACAGCAACCACGATGAGGGTGATTGAAATAAAGCGTTTCATAGCGGATCTCTCGAAGATTTTTTAGGGTTCGTTTCCGGATCTCAGCCGCCCGGGGTGAGGAAGGCTGACTTTAATACGGATAATCCTTTTTGGAGTTGGTCGAGCTCGCCCTGGGAGAGGCTGGCCAGGACCTCGTCCACGTAGGCCACCACCTCATCTAGAACCGTCTTGAGCATGGCGCGGCCGGCGTCGGTCACCTCGATGACGACTTGCCGGCGGTCATGCGCGGCGCGGCGGCGGGCCACCAGCCCGTGCTGGACCAGGGTGGAAACCGAGTTGGACATCGTCGGCAGGCTGACACTGTGCTGGCGGGCCAGATCGCTGAGATTCATGGTTTCGTTGGACAGCATGAAGAGAATGCCGAAGTGGGCCGGTGAGGGCATGTCGTTCTTCTGCCGCAGGCGTTTGCCGATGGCGCGCATGACCAGGGGGATAACCTGGACGACTTGCTGGGCGGCGGTGGTGGGTGCGTTCATGTGATTAAATTAGTCAGGCTAATGGTTAGCCCGGCTAATTATATGGATGGGCCTGCGAGCGTCAATCCGATAACGGGCGCACTCATAGAACCTTAATCGGCCGGTTTTCGATTAGACTCCGGCCCATGGCACATTACAAACTCGCACTCCTCGGATTCGGCAACGTCGGCAAGGCCCTGGCCAGGC